>CBFGZN010000005.1:0-30118 GCA_965653255.1 uncultured Solirubrobacterales bacterium
CGCCCCCTCCCCCCGGCGCGCAACCGCCGCCGCTCTGGGGTGGCGAGGACCACCTGCGTGAGCTGTTCGGCGACCGAGTCGATTGGCGCACGCTCGAGCGCGACGACCTCGAGGTCACCGCCTTCGAGCATCCACATGACTACGGCGAGCACTTCAAGGCCCGCTACGGCCCGACCATCGTCGCGCGTGCCAATGCGACGAAGTCCGGTCGCGACGAGGAGTTCGACGCGGCGGTCGACCAGTTCTGCGGCGAGTGGAACTGCGGGTCGGCCGAGGACGCGCGCTTCGAGCAGGAGTATCTGGTCGCCGTAGGCACCCGCCTCTGAGCAGGCTTTACCAACACCTGACCATTGCCTGACCGGGCCTTGTAGGCCGTGCGCCGATCTTCGGCGCATGGCACTGAACCGAACGACCCTCTCCGCCACCGCCACCCTGCTCGCGCTCGGTGCGCTCGCGGCCGTCGCGTTGGGCGCCGGTCGCGACGAACCCGCGACCGAGCCTGCCGGCGCCCCCACGCCACAGGTCCGGACCGAGATCGTGCGGCGCACCGTGCGCGTTCCAGCGCAACCGGCCGCCGCCGCATCCTCCGCACCCCGCGCCGCACCGGCCGCCGCTCCCGTTGCGGCCGCCGCAGCACCGCCACCCGCCCCCGATGACCGTGGCGACGACCACGGTGACGACGACTTCGACGACGACCACAGCGGCCACGGCCACGGCGGTGACGAACGCGACGACGACAGCGGACACGACGACGGCGACAGCGACGACTGGGACGACGACAACAGCGGGCACGGTGGCGGAGATGACGACCACGACGACGACTGACCGCTCGAGCGGGCTCCCTGTCGCGACGGTCGCCGCCGCGCTGTTCTGCATCGTCCTGATCTATCTGGCGCTCCAGATCCGGGCAGGCCAGGATCCGGCGATCGGCGCGATGAAGCCGCCCGCCACCTCCGCCCGGCCGCTAGTCGTCCGGCGAATCGTCATCCGGCGGATCGTCGAGCAGGCAGCACCCGCGACCGTGGGTGGTCAAGCGGTCGCTACAGCGCCAATCGGGTCCAGCGCGCCCGTGGCGGCAGCACCGGTGACTTCGGCACCGGCACCAGCCCCGGTCGTCAGCGGTGGGTCGTGAGCCAGCCGGTGGTCGCCCTGAAGCCGCCTACCGTCGACGAGGCTTTCGCCGCGCTCGGCAGCACGGTGCGCCTGATCGCAACCGGTTTCGGCGCGCGCGCCGCCGTCGCCGAGGCCCGGGCGATCGTTCTCGACTACCACGCACGCCTATCGCGCTTCCTGCCGACGTCCGAGCTCTCGGCGCTTAACGAAGACCCGCGCGATGTCGTCCCAGCTTCTCCGCTGCTGCGATCGGCCGTGAGCGCCGCACTGTGGGCAGCGAAAAGCAGCGGCGGTCTCGTCGACCCCTGCCTCCTGGACGCGCTGGAGGCGGCTGGCTACGTCGACTCGTACGAACCCAAGGAAGACGTCCCCCTACCCGTGCGCTCCTGGCGGCAGGCGCAGCCGCACCCGGAACGGAACTGGAAAGCGGTGCGCGTCGACGACGACGCCGGAATGATCGTGCGCCCCTCCGGGCTACGCCTAGATCTCGGCGGCTCGGGCAAGGGCCATGTCGCCGACCTGCTCGCGGCTCGGTTCGACGATCTCGACCAGTGGGTCGTCGACTGCGGTGGCGACATTCGCGTCGGAGGCCGCCGTGAGATCGAGATCGCCCACCCGCTGCGCGACTGGCCGGCGGCACGACTCACGGTCGAGGACCGGGCGGTAGCGACGTCGAGCGTCGTGTCGCGCGCATGGACGGTCGCCGACGGCCTGCCCGCTCACCACCTGCTCGATCCGCTGACCGGTCGCCCGGTCTGGACCGAGGTGCTCACCGCGACCGCACTCGGGCCGACGACCCTCGAGGCTGAGACGCTGGCGAAGCTGGCGTTGCTGCGCGGTCCCGACGAAGCGCGCACGGTGCTGGCAGCGCACGGCGGAGCACTCGTCCATGGCGATGGTCAGGTCGAGCTCATCGGAGAACGTGTCGAGGTCGCGGCATGACGGGCCCAGACCCTGCCGAGTTCAGCTGGTGGCTGGCGTCACGCGCCGCCGGTGTGGTCGCACTGCTGTGCATCACCGCGTCCGTGGCGATCGGTCTCGCGATGGCCGGCCGAGTCTCGCAACGTCCCGGGCTAGCACGGACGCTCCTCTCACTCCACCAACAGACCGCCCTCGTCGGCCTGGTGGCGATCGCCGTCCACGGCATCACCCTGCTCGGCGATCGCTTCCTGTCGCCGTCGATCGGCGATATCACGTTGCCCTTCACGAGCACCTACGAGCCGCTCTGGACAGGACTCGGCGTGACCGGCGGCTGGCTCGGCGCGCTGCTCGGGTTCTCCTACTGGATCAGGCAGTGGATCGGGCCGGCCCTCTGGCGCAAGCTGCACCGCGCGACCGTGCTCGTCTACGTGCTGGCGGTCGCCCACACCCTCGGCGCCGGCACCGACGCGTCGACGACATGGATGCGCCTGCTACTCGTAGTCACCGGCGCGCCGATCGTCTTTCTCTTCGTCATGCGGGTTCTGACGCCGCCCACTGGCCCGGTGTTTCGTCACTATCGCGTCACGGGGGTGACGCTGGAGAGCAGCACGGTCTGCTCGTTCGAGCTCGCACCGGCGCGCTGGAGGCGGCTGCCCGCGCCCGAGCCGGGCCAGTTCGTCATGGTCCGCTCGCAGATCCCCGACGTCGGACCGACGACGCGCGGCTATTCGGTCTCGAGCGCGGCGAGCAGGCGCCGGCTTCGACTCAGCGTCAAGCGCGAGCCGGGCGGCGTCATGAGCGAGCACCTCCATGCGACGCTCGACACCGGTGCGACGATCGATCTCGCCGGACCCCACGGCAAGTTCGTCCTCGGAGGCCACCGCACCCGGCCCGTCGTCCTGATCAGCGCCGGCATCGGCGCTACGCCCGTCCTCGCGATGCTGCATTCGCTTGTCGCGGAGAGCTCGCGACGCGAGGTGTGGTGGATACACGGGGCGCGCAACGGGCGCGAGCACCCGTTCCGGGCCGAGACACAGCAACTGATCGCTGGCCTCCCGAACGGCCAAAGCCACATCCGCTACTCGCAGCCGGACCAGCGCGACGTTCCCCGGCGCGACTACGACGCGGCGGGCAGGATCGACGCGAAGGCGTTGCTCGACCTCGGCGTTCCGCTCGACGCCGAGTATCGGCTGTGCGGACCACCGGCGTTCGTCGCGGAGCTGCGGGCCGGTCTGGACGGTGCCGGCGTCGACCCCGCGCGGATCGACAGCGAGAGCTTCGGCGGTCCGGCGGCACCAGCCGCCGACCTGCCTTCCCCCGCGTCCCGCTCGGTCACGGCTCCCGCCGTACCCTCAGGCCCCTCGGTCGAGTTCTCGCGGTCGGGCGTCACCGCTGCCTGGGAGCCACGCTGCGCGAGCCTGCTGGACCTCGCCGAAGCCAACGGCGTAAACGCCGCGTTCGGATGCCGTATCGGCGCCTGCCATGGCTGCCACGCGCGCGTCCTCGACGGCACCGTGCGTCACGACCCGGAGCCGCTCGAACCGGCGCCGTCCGGCGGCGCGCTGCTGTGCTGTGCGGTGCCGGAAGGCGACGTAGTGCTGGACGCCTGACGCGCGTTATCGTCAAACAATCGCCACCAAGACGCTGACCAAGCGCGAATACGACAAGGAGCTCGAGCGGCTCCAGACCGATCTCGTGCGGCTGCAGGAGTGGATCAAGCAGGAGAAGCTGAAGGTCGTCGTGATCTTCGAGGGGCGCGACACGGCCGGCAAGGGCGGCGCGATCAAGCGGATCGTCGAGAAGACCAACCCGCGCGTGATCCGCAACGTCGCGCTCGCGACGCCGACCGATCGCGAGCGTACTGAGTGGTACTTCCAGCGCTACGTCGCGCAGCTGCCAGCCGGCGGAGAGATGGTCCTGTTCGATCGCTCCTGGTACAACCGCGCCGGCGTCGAGCGCGTGATGGGCTTCTGCACCGACGCCGAGTATCAGGAGTTCATGCGCAGCTGCCCGCTGTTCGAGCGCATGCTCCAACAGTCGGGACTCGTGCTGATCAAGTACTGGCTATCAGTCAGCGACGAGGAGCAGGAGCGCCGCTTCGAGAAGCGGCTGAAGGACCCCGCCAAGCGCTGGAAGCTCAGCCCGATCGACCTCGAGGCCCGCGCGCGCTGGGTCGACTACGCCGAGGCGAAGGACGAGATGTTCGCCTACACCGACACCAAGGAGTCGCCATGGTGGGTCGTCGAGGCCGACGACAAGCGCACCGCACGGCTCAATTTGATCGCCCACCTGCTCGACCAGATCCCTCATGGCGAGGTCGAGTACGAGTCGGTAGAGCTCCCACCGCGTCAGCAGCGCGCCTACGTTCGCCCGCCCGAGGACACGCAGACCTACGTGCCCGAGCGCTACCGCGTCGAGTAGCTAGCGCTCGCGGAGCGACTTGGGAGCGGCCATCCGGTCGAGCATGCGGCGGTAGCTCCGCATCGCCGGCGCCGCGAAGTCGCCGTGGGTCTGGTTGCGCAGCCGGGCGACGCGCTCGCGATGAAACGGGCTGGACAGGCTCTCCGCGTGGCCGATGACGTTGCGCGTGGCGATCCCGTAACTGCCCTGGAGCATGCGCGTGAGACGCAGCGATGCGGCACGCTGGCGACGGTTGGCGAGCACCTGGCGATCGCTGACGCCGACGTGCTCGATGCCGATCGCCGTCCAGTTAAGACCGACCGTGTGGCGACACATGATCGTCGGCGGCACGAGCTGATGGATCGTCCCGTCGCGGTCGATCACGAAGTGGGCGCAGACACCGGGCAGCTCGCCGAGCTCGACGTCGGGCGTGTCGGCGGCAAACGTGTTGAACGCCGACGAGAAGCTGTTCGAGGCGGTGTAGTGCTCGACGATCGCGCGCGGCCGTCGCAGCCGATAGTCGTCGACCCCGTAGTGGCGCTTGGCGTAGGCCCGCATCTCCGCCTTGCGCCGGGACCCGAAGGGGATCGGCGTCTGCACGACACGCGGTGGCGCCACAGCCCGCACGAGCGCGGCGACCGCACCAGCGTGGCGAACGACTCCGCGCCCGTCGAGACGACCGGCCGGCAGCTCGACCACGAACGCGCTGTCGTCGGGGAAGGCGCTGTTCTGCCAGCTCGTCGCGGTACCGGGGAGCGGCGCGATCCGCTTGTACGGCAGCCGCGAGTGCTGCGCGTACAGCCGCTCTAGATACGGATCGCCACCGGAACGATCGACCAACCGCATGTGCTGGTGGTACCAGACCGTCACGCGTGGCCGAACGCGTCGGATCAGACGCGCCATTGCCTGCGACTCGGGCTCCGAGAGCGGCGCCGGTCCTGAGTAGTAGGTGTCGAAGGGCATGCCGTTCGGTCGCCAGCCGAACGGGAAGTTGCGGTTGAGGTCAACCCCGCGCCCATTCCAGCGGGTGCCGGCCTGGCGACCATCGGGGTTGACGCTGTCGACGAGCAGCAGCGCGACGCCGCGTGGCGGGCGGATCGCCCGCAGGCGGCGCACGATCGCGCGTCCCGCAGGCTCGCTGCCGTGGATCTCGCCGACGACGAGCACCGTCCGCGCGGCGCGTGGCGAACCCACCCAGCGCGCCTGGATCGGTCGGCCATCGACGGATGTGCCGACGGCGATGACCCGTTGCGCGCTCGCGGCGAGGCCGTCTTCGGCGTGACCGACGGGGGCAACGGCGGCCGCGACCAGCAGCGGAAGGCCGGCGAGCAACGAGGCGGTGGTTCGTCGCACGCCAGACAGGCTAGTCAGCGCGCCGCGTCAGCCGAGCCGTCGCGCATACCACTCGTGAGTGCGCCGCAGCCCCTCGTCCAGCTCGATTCGCGGGCGCCAGCCGAGCTCGGCAGCGATCGCCGACGAGTCGAGGTACTGGCGGTCGATCTCGCCGTGCGGCGTGCCGTGGCCCTGGACGTCCGGGATCGCCTCGGAGCCGGACACCGCGATCAGGCGATCGACAATCTCGCGGACCGCCAGCGGCGAACCCCAACCGGCGTTCCAGGCCTGCCCGCGGAAGCGCCGGTCGTCGAGCGATCGGGCGACGGTGAGATAGGCGTCGACGGCGTCCTCGACATAGAGGTAGTCGCGCTCAGGCGTGCCATCGGAGCGAATCACCGGCGCCTCGCCCGCGGCCAGCGCACGGCAGGTTCCGGGCACGATTCGCGACCAGTTGAGATCGCCGCCGCCGTAGATGTTGGCGAAGCGCGTCACCGCTACCGGCAGCTCATAGGTCGCGGCGAAGCTGCGCGCGATCATGTCGGTGCAGGCCTTCGACACGTCGTACGGGAACGTCGGCTGGAGCGCGAAGTCCTCGCGGTAGGGCAGCTCGTCGTGCGAGCCATACGCCTTGTCGGACGAGGCGACGACGATCCGTTGCACCGGATCGCCGACCACCCCGGTCGCGCGACACGCCTCGAGCAGCACGTAGGTCCCCCTGATGTTCGCCTCGAAGGTCGACAGCGGTGACCGGTTCGCGGTCCCGACGATCGTCTGCGCCGCGAGATGGAAGACGGTGTCGACGCTGTGCTCGTTGAGCACGCGCGTCATCGCCTCGTAGTCCTGAACATCGGCTGAGACGACGGTGCAGCGCTCCTCGATGCCGTCGGTGCGAAAGCGCGCGTCGGGTTCGAAGTCGCGGCGCGGAACGACGACGCGAGCACCCTCGTCGAGCAGCCTTTCGGCGAGCCACGATCCGCTGAACCCCTGAGCGCCCGTCACGAGGACGGTCGAGTCGGCTGGGCTCCAGCTCACGAGAGTGGCAGGGAGTCGCTACTAGCCGCCGGCGACGGCTGGCAGGATGGTGACCTCGTCACCGTCGTCGACGGCGGTATCGAGGCCATCCAGGAAGCGGATGTCCTCGCCGCCGACGTAGACGTTGACGAAGCGGCGGAGGCCGCCATCCTCGGCGATGCGATCGCGTAGCCCGTCGAAACGGTCGTAGAGACCGTCGAGAACCTCGCCGACCGTAGTCGCCTCCTCGACGGCGGTTTCGGCCTCGCCGCCGGTGACGCTGCGCAGCTGCGTGGGGATCTTGACTGTGACGCTCATTTTCGGCCGCGAGTCTATCGCCGCTAGGCGACGGCGCCGACGCCCGCCGCAGCGGCGAACGACTCGGTCGTCGGCTCGACGTCGATCGTCTCGAAGCTGCCGCGCACCGCGTCGAGCGTCTTCAGCCCCTCGCCGGTGATCACCAGCACGACCCGCTCATCGCTGCCGATCTCGCCGCGCTCGGCGAGCTTCGCCAGCGTCGCGGTGGTCACGCCACCAGCGGTCTCGGTGAAGATGCCGGTCGTCTCGGCGAGCAACTTGATCCCAGCGCGGATCTCGTCGTCGGTCACCGCATCGATGCCGCCATCGGTACGGCGCGCGAGATCGAGCGCGTAAGGACCATCGGCCGGATTGCCGATCGCCAGCGACTTGGCAATCGTCTGCGGCTTGACCGGCGCGCAGAAGTCACGGCCCGCCTCGAACGCCTGGGCGACCGGCGAGCAGCCCTCGGCCTGAGCGCCGTTGAACTTCGGCAGGTCACCCTGGACGAGGCCGACCTCGAGCCACTCCTCGAAGCCGCGCGCGATCTTGGTGATCAGCGAGCCCGAGGCGATCGGGACGACGACGCGGTCGGGCAGCTCCCAGCCGAGCTGCTCGGCGATCTCGAAGGCGACGGTCTTCGACCCCTCCGAGTAGTACGGCCGCAGGTTGACGTTGACGAAGCCCCACTCGCGCTCACCGGCGATCTCGGTGCAGAGCCGGTTGACGTCGTCGTAGTTGCCGTTGACGGCGACCAGGTTGGTGCCGTAGACGCCGGTCGCGAGGATCTTCTGCTCCTCCAGATCGGCCGGCACGAAGACGTATGACTCGAGCCCGGCCGCCGCCGCGTGAGCAGCAACCGCGTTGGCGAGGTTGCCGGTCGACGCGCAGGCGACGACTTGGAAGCCGAGCTCCTGGGCCTTGGCCAGCGCGACCGTGACGACACGGTCCTTGAACGAGTGCGTCGGGTTGGCGGCGTCGTTCTTGACCCAGACCTCCCCCACTCCCAGCCGCTCGGCGAGCCGGTCCGCCCGCACCAGCGGCGTCACGCCGGCGGCGAGCGCCGTGCGCGGCTGCGAGTCGAACGGCAGGAAGTCCGAGTAACGCCAGATCGACTGCGGGCCGGCCTGGATCCTGCGCCGCGTCGACTCTGCGTCGAGGCTGGAGAAGTCGTAAGCCACCTCGAGCGGCCCGAAGCAGTCGTCGCAGACGAAGCGCGCCTCGAGCGAGTAGCTGGTACCGCACTCCTTGCACTTCAGTGCCTCTATAGCCATCTAGTTCAGCCCCTTCATGTCGAAAGCCTCCGCCGCGTTGCTCGTGACGGAGGCCTCTCAGGGCTTCGCCACATCTTTCAGATCAACTGGATCTGATGGACTTGGCACCTTTCCTCGCGACCTAAGTCGTCTGGATGGTTGCCGGGGTTTCGTAGGGCCATTTCCCTCCACCCCTCTGGATGCGTACGGCTATGTCAGTGCAAGGACGATAGCAATCGACCGGACGGATGCAAGGGCAAGGGTAGAATCAATCCCGTGACAGTCCCGACCGAAGACCCGCTCAGTCCGAGCCATGCCGAGCATTCCGAGGCCACGCCTGCGGCGAACACCGCGCATCGGACCCGATTCCGGGCCGTCCAACGCTGCTCCTGAGCCGAACGTAGAGGTCGTCGAGTGGGCCGCCGCCGGCCCCGACGGCTCCCCGCCCCGCCCGCTGCGCTGGATCAACATCGAGCGTCCCGGCCCGGTCGACCGCGCCTGGCTACAGGAGCACTTCGACTTCCATCCGCTCGACTACGAGGACGTCGCGTCGCGCAACCAGCGGCCGAAGATCGACCAGTACCCCGACTACCTGTTCATCGTCCTGCACTTCCCGGTCTACGACAAGTCGGTCGGCCGTCTGAACACCGCCGAGCTCGACATGTTCGTCGGCCCGGACTTCCTGATCACGCTGCCGAACCGGCCGATCCCACCGGTCGAGTACCTGTTCGAGCGCTGCCGCGCCTCCGACGAGATGCGCGAGCAGCTGCTCTCGAAGGGGCCCGGCTACCTGCTCTACAAGATCGTCGACGACTCATTCGACTACTGCTTCCCGATGCTGCGCAAGATGGGAGGGCAACTCGGCCGAGGTCGTGCGCGACATCTCCAACGTCAAGCAGGAGATCATCAACTTCCGCAAGATCATCCGTCCGCAACGCTCGACGCTGCGCGACCTCGAGCGGACCAAGCAGCGCTACATGGCCGCCGACCTCGACGTCTACTTCGACGACATCCAGGACGCCTCGGAGCGGATCTGGGACATGCTCGAGAACTACAAGGAGGTCGTCGAGGCGCTCGAGGAGACCAACGAGTCGGTGATCTCGCACCGCGTCAACGACATCCTGCGCGTGCTGACCTCGATCTCCGTCATCGTGCTGCCGCTGACGCTGCTCGCCAGCCTCTGGGGGATGAACGTCGGCGTTCCGGGCGAGGGCTCGCACGCCGCCTTCTGGATCGTCGTCGGCGCGATGCTGGTGTTGCTGCTTGGCATGCTCGGCTACTTCCGCCGGCGAGGCTGGCTGTAGCCTCTCGCCGCGTGACCGAGATAGACGCAGGAATCTTCAAGGCCTATGACGTCCGCGGCCTTTACGGCTCGCAGATCGACGAGTCGACGGCTTATGCGATCGGGCGCGGTTTTGCGCGCGTCCTCGCCGACATGTACGACACCGAGCCAGCCCAGCTGAAGCTGGCGCTCGGCCGCGACATGCGCCTCACCGCTCCCGCACTGGCTACCGAGTACGCGCGCGGGATGAGCGCCGAGGGCGCGTCGGTGCTCGACGTCGGGATGGTCGGCACCGAGGTCCTGTACTGGACCGTCGGATCGCGCCAGCTCGACGGCGGGCTGATGTGCACCGCCTCCCACAACCCGAAGGCCTATACGGGCGCGAAGCTCGTCGGCCGAGGCGCGCTCGCGCTCTCCGGCGACGCTGGGATCGGCGAGCTGCGCGACCTGCTGACCGGCGGTGGTCTCGGCGAGCCAGCCGGCGTGGCGGGTCCGATCGAGCACGAGGACGTCTGGCAGCCGTTTCACCGCGACGCGATCGCATGGATCGACGCCGGCGCCATCAAGCCGTTGAAGGTCGTGCTCGACGGCGGCAACGGAATGGCTGGACCGCTCATCGGGCCGCTACTCGACCAGCTCGCGATCGAGCAGATCCAGACCTACTGGGTGCCCGACGGCGAGTTCCCCGACCACGAGCCGAACCCGCTGCTCGAGGAGAACCGCCAGTTCATCATCGACAAGGTGCGATCCGAGGGCGCCGACCTCGGCATCGCCTGGGACGGCGACGCCGACCGCTGCTTCTTCATCGACGGCAGCGGCGCATTCGTCGACGGCGACTTCCTGACCGCCCTGCTGGCGCAGTCGATCCTCGAGCGCGAGCCCGGCGCGACGATCCTCTACGACGTGCGCGCCAGCCGCGCGGTCCGTGACATCGTCGAGGCCGCGGGCGGCACGGCGCACGTCAACCGCGTCGGCCATGCCTTCTTCAAGACCCGGATGCGCAAGGACGGCGCCGCGTTCGGCGGCGAGGTCTCGGGCCACTACTACTTCCGCGACTTCTACTGCGCCGACTCCGGCGTGCTGCCGGCGCTGCTGATCCTCGAGCTGCTGTCGAAGGACGAGCGGACGCTCGCCGAACTGCTTGCCGACCTGCGCGGCAAGTACTTCATCTCCGGCGAGATCAACTCCGAGGTCGCCGATCAGGACGCCAAGATGCAAGAGATCGCGACCCGCTACTCCGACGGCGAGATTGCCTGGCTCGACGGCGTCTCGGTCGACTACGAGGACTGGCACTTCAACGTTCGCGCGTCGAACACCGAGCCGTTGCTGAGGCTCAACCTCGAGTCGCTCGTCTCGCCCGCTCACATGGCCGAGAAGCGCGACGAGCTGCTCGCGCTGATCCGGGCGTGACCGCGACGACCGAATCCGACGGCTTCGCCGTAGCGGCTGCCGCTGGGGTCCACCGGCTCTCGATCCCGACGCCGTTCGCCGTCGGCAGGGTCAACTGCTATCTGATCGACGACGAGCCGCTGACGCTCGTCGACGCCGGCCCCAACTCCGGCACCTCGTTCGACGAGCTGACCCAGAGCCTCGACGCGCTCGGGAAGTCGCTTGAGGAGATCGAGCTGGTCGTCATCACCCACCAGCACATCGACCACCTCGGATTGGTCGGTCTGGTCGCGGCGCGCTCGGGCGCCGAGGTCGCGACGATCGAGCACGCGGTGCCGATGGTCGAGAACTTCGCCGACGAGATGCAGGCCGACGACGACTTCGCCGCGGCGACGATGCTCCGCCACGGGATCACCGAGGACGTCGTGCGCGCGCTGCAGTCGGTCTCGCGCGCCTTCCGCGCCTGGGGAGCGCCGGCGAAGGTGACGCGCGTGCTGCGCGCGGGCGACGAGATGAAGTTCCGTGATCGCACCTGGAAGGTCCACTGGCGGCCCGGCCACTCGCCGACCGACACGGTCTTCGAAGATGCCGAGCGGCGGACGTTGCTCGCCGCTGACCACCTGCTCGGCCACATCTCGTCGAACCCGCTGATCACCCGCCCGCTGGACGGCGCGACAGAGCGCCCGCAGGCGCTCGTCAGCTACCTCGACTCGCTGACCAAGACGCGCGCGATGGACATCGACCTCGTCCTGCCCGGTCACGGCGACCCGGTCACCAACCACCGCGAGCTGATCGACACGCGTTTCACCATGCATCGGCGGCGCGCCGACAAGCTCCACCGGCTGATCGCCGAGCGGCCGCGCAGCGCGCACGAGCTGGCGCAGGCGCTCTGGGGCAACATCGCCGTCACCCAGGCGTACCTGACGCTCAGCGAGATCCTCGGTCACACCGACCTGCTGCTCAACGAGGGCCGCGTACGTGAGGTCGAGGACGGCGAGACCGTCTACTTCGAGTCGATCGCCGAACCCGCTTCGCGGACGGCGCCGTAACCGTCGCGTGCGACGGGGTTAGCGTCTAGGCATGCCCTCCCGCGAACCTTCGACGCCGACCGCCGCCGCCACCGAGGCGCGGGCCGAGGCGCTCGCACAGCGGCTGTCCTCAACCAGTGCCGAGAAGAAGCGGATGCTGGTGATCGTCAACCCCTACGCGACGACCGTCTCCGATCGCCTGCGCAACCTGGTCGTCTACGCGTTGCAGGCGCGCTACGACGTAGAGGCCGTCGACACCGAACGGCGCGACCACGCGACTCAGATCTGTCGCGAGGCCGCCGCCGAGGGCTACGACCTCGTCGTCGCCTTCGGCGGCGACGGCACCGTCAACGAGGCCGCCAACGGACTGCTCGGCTCGGACACGCCCTTGAGCTGCCTGCCCGGCGGCGCGACCAACGTCTTCCACCGCACGATCGGCATCCCGGGCGACGTCGTCGACGCGACCGAGCACCTGCTCGGACTCGCCGATGACTTCCGCCCGCGCAAGGTCGACCTCGGGCTCGTCAACGGGCGGGCGTTCGTCTTCTCGTCCGGCGTCGGCATTGACGCCAGCGTCGTGGAGCGCGTCGACGCGCACCCAAAGCTGAAGGCACGCTTTGGCCCCTACTACTACTCGTGGGCCGCGATCTCAACGTTCAACCGCCGCTATCTGGTCAACCCGCCCCAGATGAAGGTGACAGTCGACGGCGAGACACTCGACGGCGTGACCGTGATCGCTCAGAACTCGGACCCATTCACCTACTTCGGCTCGCGGCCGATCCGCGTCTGCGAGGGCGCCGGCCTCGAGACCGGCTCGCTAAGCGTCGGCGTCCTGCGCAAGGCGACGCCGTTCGAGCTGCCGACGCTGATCCCGCGCCTCTTCTCAGGCAAGGCCAAGACCGTCTCCAAGCACCGCCAGATCGCCCCGTTCCCGGGTGTCCACGAGGCGCTGATCGAGAGCGCCGACGAGCGCCTGCTGCCGGTCCAGGTAGACGGCGACTACATCGGCGACGAGCTATCCGTCCGCTTCGAGGCCGCTCCACGCGCCCTGACAGTCGTCTCCTGAGACGCTGGGCGCGGTTAGTGCGCCTCAGGCGGGGGTTACACGGTAGGCATCGAACACGCTGTCGATGTTCCGCAGGCGCTGAATGCAGTTCTTCAGCGCCACGGTGTCGCCGACCTCGACGACGAAGCGGTTCTTGATCATCGGGTGGACCGTCGTGCAACGCGCCTCGAGGATGTTGACGCCGGCCTCGGCGAAACATCGCGAGAGGTCCTCGAGCAGGCGGTGACGGTCCCAGCCGTCGATCTCGATCTCCGCCCTGAACGAGGAGCCAGCGCTGTCTCCCTCCCACCACACCTTCGTGAAGCGCTCTGGGTTGCGCTGCAGCGCGCGTGCGTTCGAGCACGCCTCGTGGTGGATCGTGATGCCCTTACCGAGTGAGATGTAGCCGACGATTGGGTCGCCGGGAACCGGCCGGCAGCACTTCGCCAGCCGCAGCATGACGTCGTCGATCCCGTCGACGACGATGCCGTAGGCGGAGGCGTTGCCGGTTGTGCGGCTGCGGTCCTTCTTCTGCTCGAGCAACTGCGCAGCGGCGCCGTCGTGGTCGACGGCGGACTCGCCCTGGCGCAGCTTCTGCATGATCTTCTGGGTGACAACCTTCGCCGAGATCTTCGCCTGGCCGAGCGCGACGTAGAAGTCGTCGCCCTTCCTGAAGCCCATCTCGCGGATCACGTCGGCGAGCAGCGGCGAGCCTGCGATCTTCTGCGGCGGCAGCCCCTGCTTGTTGAGGTGCTCCTGCAGCAGCTCGCGGCCGGTGTGCTCGGAGTCCTCGCGCGACTCGGCCTTGAACCAGGCGCGGATCTTGTTGCGCGCGCGGGTCGTCTTGACGACCGCGAGCCAGTCGCGCGACGGGCCGCGCTCGCGCTTGGAGGTGAGCACCTCGACGATGTCGCCCGACTGCAGCTCGTAGTGCAGCGGCACGATCTTGCCGTTGACCTTCGCGCCGACGCAGCGGTGGCCGACGTCGGTGTGGACCGAGTAGGCGAAGTCGAGCGGGGTAGCGCCGGCGGCGAGCGACTTGACCTCGCCCTTCGGCGTGAAGACGAAGACCTCGTCCTCGAACAGGTCGGCCTTCAGCGTCTCGGCGAACTCCTGCGGATCCTGCATCTCCTGCTGCCAGTCGACGAGCTGCTTGAGCCACTCGACCTTGTCCTCGGGCTTGCGCTTGCCGTCCTTGTAGATCCAGTGCGCGGCGATGCCGTACTCGGCGGTGTCGTGCATCTCCTGGGTGCGGATCTGGATCTCCAGCGGCTGACCCTCGGGCCCGATCACCGTCGTGTGGAGCGCCTGGTACATGTTGAACTTCGGCATCGCCACGTAGTCCTTGAAGCGGCCGGGCAGCGGCTTCCAGAGCGAGTGGATGACGCCGATCGCGCCGTAGCAGTCCTTGACCGAGCCGACCAGGACGCGCATCGCGGTCAGGTCGTAGATCTCGTTGAACTCGCGGTCCTTCTTCGTCATCTTGGAGTAGATGGAGTAGAAGTGCTTCGCGCGGCCGGAGATCTCGGCCTCGATGCCGACGGCTTCGAGCTCCTTGCCGAGGTACTCGCCGGCGCGCGAGACGTAGCCCTCGCGTTCGTCGCGCTGCTGGTTGACGAGCCCCTTGATCTCCTTGAACTTGCGCGGATGCAGCGTCGCGAATGCGAGGTCCTCGAGCTCCCATTTGATCGCGTGGATGCCGAGCCGGTGCGCGAGCGGCGCGAAGATGTCGAGCGTCTCGCGTGCCTTCTCCTGCTGCTTCTGCTTCGGCATCGCGTCGATCGTCCGCATGTTGTGCAGCCGGTCGGCGAGCTTGATCAGGATGACCCGGATGTCCGAGGCCATCGCGACCATCATCTTGCGGTAGTTCTCGGCCTGGCGGTCGTCGCGGCTCTGGAAGGTGATTCCGGTCAGCTTGGTGACGCCGTCAACCAGCGAGGCGACCTCGTCGCCGAATTCGGCGCGCACCTCGTCGAGCGAGGCACTGGTGTCCTCGACGGTGTCGTGCAGCAGCGCGGCGCAGAGCGTCGCGGTGTCGAGCCGCATCCCGGCGCAGATCTTGGCGACGCTGACCGGGTGGACGATGAAGTCGTCGCCGGACGCGCGCCGCTGATCGGCGTGGCGCTCGCAGGCGAAGACGAACGCCTCTTCGACCTTGTCGCGGTCGACCGGCTCGGCGGCCGCGTTGGCGTGCTCCTCGATGACCGCGAACAGATCTCCCAGCAGCACCCGCTCGTCCGCGGCCAGGCGATCGCTCGGCCCCGCTGGGGCCGGATCTGCCGCGCGGTCGACCGGATCGTGCTCGAAGGCAGGATCGACGACCCCTGTCTGAGACTCATCGGCCATCGCCTCAGTCTAGACCGGCCCCATGTCGTCCCGCGAACCAGCGTTGCGGAGCTAGACGGCGGCGCGCGTCTGGCTCTGCTCTGGCGCCGTCAGATAGCGCTCGGCGCCAGCCAGCCGGCCGGCATAGGCCCGGTTGGCATGCGAGCTCTGAAGGTCGGTTTGGCGGACGTTGCCGCGCACGAGGCGGACGCCTGCCGACGACGACTCCCAGGTGGCCAGCTCGAGCTCGCAGAGGATGCGCACGAGGCGGCCGCAGTGACGGCCATCGCGTGGATGCTGGCCGCCGCCGTGCAGCGCCGCCGCCAACTCGCTGCCGGTCAGCTCGCCGCGGGCGTCGAGCAGGCGCCAGAGCTCGATCAGCGCCGGTCGCAGGTCGAGCCGGTCGCGCCAGCTCGCGAGCGTGAAGTCACGCTCAGCAGGACCCCATGCGAGGTGCGTCACGGCGTCTGGGCTGTCGAGCAGCTCGAGGCCACCGGCGACCGGCGGCGGATCGAACGCGACGACGTGGGCGAAACTGCCGGCAAGCGCGGGGTCGGCGCCGAGCGCCTCCCAGGAGACGACGGCTAGCGGTCCAGACGCCATCCCGGCGACCATCGCCTCGAGACTGGCCCGTCGGCGCGCGACATCGGTCACGACAACCACGACGCTCTCGCCGCTGGTCAGCAGGTCGCCGGCGACTCCGGCCAGGCCGTGACCGCGACGGTCGCTGATCCGCGCGGCATGCCGCGAGCGGACAGCGGTCGTTCCGTCGGCGTCGACCGGAGCTCTACGGGATGCAGGCCACCAGGCACTGGGGTCCGCGCCGAGCTCCTGCTCGACCGTCGTAGCGAGGTCTTGCTCGGGAGCCAGATCGGCGATCTCTCCCACCCTTGTCGGGCAGAGCGAACGCAGCACGACCCGCGCCTCGACTGAACCGTTCCAGTGGTTGCGCTCGAGCGCAACCGCGACGTCCTGCTTCGTCGCGCCGGCATCGGCAAGCGACTTCTGCGAGGTGCGGAAGGCGACGCCGCGGGCGCGGGCGCTGCCCGCGCTGAGCGTGAAGCGGGCGTGATCGCGCTCCTTGCCCATCGCCGTCACGTGCTCGATGCCGGCGGCGGGAACCGTCAGCACCGGCGCCGGGTTGCCGGCGCCGAACGGAGCAAGCCGCTCGAGCTCCTCCGCGAGATCGAGCGTCAGGGCACTGGCCGGCACGACCGCATGCGTCTCCTGGCACGGAATCAGGTCGCCCGGCGCAAGTGCCGCGCCAGCGTGGGCAGCCAGCGCTGCCCGGAACTCGTCGACCTTGTCCGCGGCGATCTCCAACCCTGCCGCCATGCGATGGCCGCCGAAGCCGAGCAGATGCTCGCCGGCGGCACCGAGCCCGGCGTGCAGGTCGTACGGCTCGATGCTGCGGCCGGAGCCGCGCCCGCTGTCGCCGTCGAGCGCGATCGCGACGCACGGCCGCCGGTGGCGCTCGACCAGCCGCGAGGCGACGATCCCGACGACTCCCGGATGCCAGCCCTCGCCGGCCACGACGATCGCGCCGGCAGCGAGCTGCGGCGCGCACAGGCGCTCGGCCTCGCTCGCGATCCGCTGCTCGGTCTCGCGGCGGTCGTGGTTGAGTCCGTCGAGCTCGCGGGCGATCTCGTCGGCGCGTTCGCGGTCCTCGGTCAGCAGCAGCTCGAGCGCGGCGTCGGCACGCTTCAACCGGCCGGCGGCGTTGATCCGCGGCCCGAGGCGGAAGCCGGCGGCGCGCTCGTCGACGTCGGCGGGGTCGAGTTGCGTGACCGCCATCAGCGCGCGCAGCCCCTGCTTGCGCGTGCGCGCCAGCTCGGCGATCCCGGCGCGCGCGATGCGCCGGTTCTCGCCGACGAGCGGAACCATGTCGCACAGCGTCGCGAGCCCCGCCAGATCGAGATCCGCGTCGGCCCCCGCCGGGTCGACGCCGGCGGCGCGGCGCAGCGCCTCAGACAGCTTCAGCGCGACCGCCGCCCCGCAGAGGTGCTCGAACGGATAGCCGCCCAACGCTGGGTGGACAATCGGACAGTCCGGCAGCGTCGCGCCGGGCCGGTGGTGATCCGTCACCACGACCTCAACGCCGAGCTCGCGTGCCAGCGCGACCTCCGCGACCGCGGTGACGCCACAGTCGACGGTGACGATCAGCCCAGCGCCCTGTTCCGCCAGCTCGCGCACCGCGTCCTCGGAGAGCCCGTAGCCCTCCTCGCGACTCGGCAGCCGCCACGCGGGATCGGCTCCAATCGCGCGCAGCACGCGAATCAAGATCGCCGTCGAGCAGACCCCATCGACGTCGTAGTCGCCGAACACGACGACGCGAGACTTAGCCTCAACGTGGCGCAGGATCGTGGCGCAGGCCTCCCCCATGCCCGCAAGCAACTCAGGCGCGTGAACCTCCTCGGCCGCCATGAACCGCCGCGCCCCCTCAGCGTCTCCGAATCCACGCCGGGTCAAGATCGCCGCGGTATAGGGCGAAACTCCGAGCGCCTCAGCTAACGCAAGGCTCTCAGCCGCCGCATACGGCGCACAACTCCAACCCGAGACCTCCGCAAGCACGGTCGCATGTTCGCGACCGGGTCGGACGTGGCGCTACAACACCTCGGGCCGGTGCTCGTCCTCAGATCGGTTGCCGTACCACCACGAAATGCCGAGCGCGAGCAGTGTGCCGGGGATCGCGATGAAAGCGGAGGCGAGATCGGTGTCGGCGCGGCCGGGGATCGAGAAGCCCGAGACGACGTAGCCGAAGATCGCCGAGCCGAGGATCGCCGCCCCGAAGGCACCGACGATGCCGCCGTAGAAGCGGTCGGGGACGAAGACCGCGAAGTGCCAGAGGGCGATTCCCATCATTACCCAGACGACCATGCTCATCTTCAGTGCCTCCCGTGCTTCTTACGGGCTCGGTTGCGCGCGCGCTGAGCCTTGCGATCGGCGGCGCTGGCCTCCTCGCTACTGCTGGCGGCGCCGTTGCCGTCACCGCCGACGGGCTCGCTCGGCGGCGTTGGAGCAGCTGCCGCGGGTGGACCGCCAGCCGTCGCCGCGGCGGGCACTGGCGCGCGCCGCTGCGGCTTGCGCCGAGCGGGAGCGGCACCGTCGCCGTCCTCGCCGAGGACCGTCGCTGCGAATGGCGGGACCACTCCGCCGTTCTCCTCCATCACGATCTTGCGGCGGCGCACGTAGACGGGCTCGCGCTCCTTCCAAAGCGTCAGGACCGGCGCTGCGATGAAGATCGACGAGTAGGCGCCGGAGGCGACGCCGACGAGCAGCGCGAAGGCGAAGTCCTGCAGCGTCTCGCCGCCGAACAGCAGCAGCGCGCCGATCGGCATCAAGGTCGAGGCGCTGGTCGCGAGCGAGCGCGTCAGGACCTCGGACATCGAGCGGTTGACGATCTGCGAGAAGGTTGCGCGCGGCATCCGTGGGACGTTCTCGCGGATGCGGTCGAACACGATGATCGTGTCGTAGAGCGAGTAGCCGAGAATCGTCAGCAGCGCCGCGACCGTCGACGTCGTCACCTCCCGGCCGACGAGGGCGTAGACGCCCCCCGTTATGAGGATGTCGTGGGCGATCGCGATCAGGACCGGGATGACGAACTTCGTCTCGAAACGCAGCGCCATGTAGATCGAGATCAGCAGCAGCGATGCGATCACGGCGATCAGTGCCGTGCGCGCAACCTGCGCGCCGAAGGTCGGGCCGATCGAGTTGACTGAGAAGTCGGCCCGCTCGACGCCGAACTGCTCGTCGAGCGTCGTCCTGACCTCGGCGACCTCCTTCTCGTTCAGCGTCGGCGTCGCGATCTGGAAGACGTTGTCGCCGAGCTCGGGCTCGTCGACCTCCTGGATCTTCGCGTCGCTGTAGCCGAGCGGCGAGATCGCATCGCGCACCTGGTCGACGCTGACGTCCTGGGCGACCGGTGTCTTGATCCGCGTGCCGGACTCGAAGTCGATGCCGAACTTCAAGCCGAGCCCGGCGATCGCCAGCGCACCGATCACGAGGATCAGGCCAGAGCCTGAGAAGAACCACTTCGACCTGCCGACGAAGTCCATGTGCCAGCGCGGGCCCTCGCGATCGTCCTTGCCGACACCGAGCGCGAATCGCGACCCGATCAGCCGCGTCCGACTCATCAGGCCGAGGATCGCCGAGGTAGCCAACACGGCGGTGAACAGCGAGACGATCGTGCCGATGCCGAGCGTGAAGGCGAAGCCCTTGACGCCCGAGGTGGCAAGCGTGAAGAGGATGAATGCGACGCCGATCGTGACGACGTTCGCGTCGATGATCGTCCGCAGTGCCTTCTGGTAGCCGTTGGAGATCGCGGTCGGGATCGAGGATCCGGCGCGCGCCTCCTCCTTAATGCGCTCGAAGATGACGATGTTGGCGTCGGCCGCAACGGCGAGCGTGAGGATCATGCCCGCGATGCCCGGCAGTGTCAGCGTGATCGGGATCAGCTTGACGAGCGCGAACAGGAAGATCGCGTAGATGATCAGCGTGATCGCCGCGACGAAGCCGAGCACGCGGTAGAAGAGGACCAGAAAGAGCAGCGTCAGCGCGAGACCGACGGCGCCGGCGAGCAAGCCCTGATCGAGCGCCTGCTGGCCGAGCGATGCCGAGACCTGGGTCTGCGAGACGAGCTTGAGCTCGATCGGCAGCGCGCCGATGCGCAGGCTCTCGGCGAGATCCTGGGTCTGCTGGAAGTCGCCGATGCCGTTGATCTGGGCGCCGGTACGGCCGTCGATCCCCTCGGGGTTCTCGCGGTAGTCGATCGTCGCGAGCGAGACGATCTGGTCGTCGAGCGTGATCGCGAAGCGCTGCAATGTCTGCTGACGATCGGTGCCCGGCGGGACGATGATCTCCGAGCCACGCTGGGCGAGCCGCTTGGTGACCGCCGCGAAAGCCTTGCGCCCCTTGTCGGTGAACTCCATCGTTACGATCGGCTCACCGGTCGTTTGGTCGGTGTTCTGCTCCGGATTCTTGATGTCCGAACCGGAGAGCTCGGAGTCGTCCTCCAAGACGAAGTAGTTGTGGACGTCCGCGGGCTGGTTCTCAGCGCGATCAGCCTCGACGACGACGATGCCGCGCGGCACCTCGAGCACCTCGGATCCCGCCGGCGGACCGCTCTTCGGGGCGGCGCTCGACTCGGGCGTGGTCGAACCGCCGTCGCCCTTGCCGACCGGAATTGCCGCCAGCTCCTCGCGGCACTTGCTGTTCTTGGGGATCTCGCTCTGCTTGCGCTTCGGGCCAGTAACGCCCTCGTAGTCGGACAGCAGCTCGGCACAGGTCGAGTCGGGTCCGGTGATCAGCTCCTTGTCGGCGTCGAAGAGGTAGAAGCGACCGTTATGACTGTCGTTGCGACGGTCGTAGTACTCCCGGATCTTCTTCTTGTCACCATCGAATCGCTGCTCGATCTCATCCGACACGCCATCCGGAGGGATGTCTGTCTCGGTCGCTGTCGGCTTCTCCTTGGCAGCGACCTCGACGGCGTCGTAGAGCGACGTCTTGCCTGCGTAGGGCGCATCTGGCCCCTGCCCCCGGATGTTCTCCTCCCAGTCGTAGAACTGCAGCTGGGCGGTCGTGCCGACCTGCGCGATCGCGCGATCGGCGTTGTCGACGTCGG
The DNA here is from genome assembly GCA_965653255.1 of uncultured Solirubrobacterales bacterium. GTDB lineage: Bacteria > Actinomycetota > Thermoleophilia > Solirubrobacterales > Thermoleophilaceae > JAAYBF01. The sequence continues at coordinate 21,020 of CBFGZN010000005.1, forward strand.
GCAAGCCGATCGAGATCTGGTTCTGACCGGCACGCTGGATCTCCGGCTCAGAGACGCCGAGCGCGTCGGTCCGCTTGCGGATCGTCTCGATCGCGTCGTCGATTGCCTGCGACGTGACGGTTGGAACCTGCGGCGTCGGCCGGCCCTCGTAGACCAGCTCAACGCCGCCGCGCAGGTCGAGGCCGAGCACGGTCGGCTTCGTGAGGATCACGTAGAACGACCCAGCCAAGAGGACCAGCATCAGGCCGATGATCGAGAGATTGCGCTTGCGTGAGGTCATGTCAGTTCGTGTTTCCGTTGGACCCGCGTGGCGTCAGCACCAGCAGTAGTCCGCCGTCGTCGTCATACGCAGGGAAGATGTCAGCCACAGCTGGCTCTGGCCGGTCTCCCTCCGCATTGACTACCACCGGCTTGCCGAGAACCCTAACGCCCCACTCAAGAGCTGTGGCGATGTGGTCGCTGCCATTTTCGAACTCGAGCCCGAGCACCTCGCCCGCCGGGCGGCCGATCACGTCGAGATCGCCGAGCCCGGTCAGCTCGCGCGCGCCGCGACCGGCGCCGATCAGCCGGCCCTCCTGATCGCAGAGGAAGAAGGCCGCGTTGGGTGCCGGGTAGTAGTCGTCGAGCAGCTCGAAGAGGAAGCCGAAGCCGCACTTCTTGCAACCGCGCGCGCGGCTTTGGAAGCCGGCGGTTCGGTCGGTCGACTCGCTGCGATCGCCGCAGCTTGGGCAGATGAAATTCGGCACGGGAGGCGGAGATTAGCGGCGCGTCAGAAGAGGCGAGCCCCTTCGGCGGGCGGCTTGAGGCCGAGGTGCGTAAAGGCCGCCGGCGTTGCGACACGGCCGCGCGGCGTTCGCATGATCAGGCCCTGCTGAAGCAGGTAGGGCTCGTAGACGTCCTCGATCGTGTCCTGCTCCTCGCTGACGGCGACCGCGAGCGTCGAAAGGCCGACCGGTCCGCCACCGAACTTCGAGCAGATCGCGAAGAGGATCTCGCGGTCGAGGCGGTCGAGCCCAGCGCGGTCGACGTCGAGCAGCTCGAGCGCCTCGGTCGCGATCGCGGCGTCGATCGTCCCAGCGCCGCGGACCTCGGCGTAGTCACGCACCCGCTTCAGCAGCCGGTTCGCGACACGTGGCGTGCCGCGTGACCGCGAGGCGATCGCCTCGGCGCCGGCGGTATCGATCTCGACGTCGAGGATGCCCGCCGAGCGGCGGACGATCCGTCCGAGGTCGGCGGCGTCGTAGAGCTCGAGTCGCGGCGCGACGCCGAAGCGGTCGCGCAGCGGCGTCGTCAGCAATCCGGCACGGGTCGTCGCGCCGATCAGCGTGAACGGCGGCAGGTCGAGGTTGACGACGCGCGCACCAGCACCCTGACCGACAGTGATCGGCAGCCGCCGGTCCTCCATCGCCGGATAGAAGGTCTCCTCGAGCGCGCGCGGCAGACGGTGGATCTCGTCGACGAAGAAGACCGAGCGCGGCTCCAGTGACGACAGGTACGACGCGACGTCGCCCTTGCGCTCGAGCGCCGGCGCCGCCGTCGCGACGATGCCGACCCCGAGCTCGTTCGCGACGATCTGGGCGAGCGAGGTCTTGCCCAGCCCCGGCGGACCGGCGAGCAGCACGTGATCGAGCGCCTCGCCACGGGCGCGGGCAGCCTCGATAAAGACGCCGAGCTGGGCCTTGACCTGCTCCTGTCCAACGAAATCGGTCAGCAGCTGCGGGCGCAGCGTGCGGTCGAGCTCCTCCTCCGCCCCGCCCTCGATCTCCGGGGCCTGCAGGCGCTCGACTCCAGGTGTGCGGATGCCGCTCATCGGACCGCCTTCAACGCCGCCCCGATCAGCTCCTCGGCAGAGTCGCCGTCAGCGTCCTCGAGCATTGCATCGGCCTCCGGCGGCGTATAGCCGAGGCCGAGCAGTGCCTCACGCGCGATGCTGCGCGGATCGTTGGAGGCTCGCGTGATGACGATCTCCTCGGCGACCGCGCCGGCGACCTTCTCGCGCAGCTCGACGATTATCCGCTCCGCCGTCCGCTTGCCGATCCCCGGCACTGCCTGGAAGCGCGCGGCGTCGCCGTTGGCGATCGCGCTGAGCAGCTCGCGAGGCGGGCCGCCCGACAGGACCGCTTGCGCGACCTTCGGCCCGACACTCTGGACGCCGATCAGCATTAGGAAGAGCTCACGCTCGGTCTCGCTGGCGAAGCCGAACAGGTTGATGCCGTCGTCGCGCAGGACCAGATGCGAGTGCAGCAGCACCTCGGCGCCGACCGCGGGCACCTTGTCGAGCGTCTCGCTCGAGACCGCCAGCTTGTAGCCGACACCGGCCGACTCGACGACGACCTCACCAGGCCGCCGGACCAGCACCGCTCCTCTCACGGACGAGATCACAGTCCGTGATTCTGCGCAGCCGCCCGGACGCCTCCCCTAGCCGACCGCTGCCCGCAGCGGCGCTCCGTTCGCATGGCAGATCGCCACCGCGAGCGCGTCGGCCGCATGGTCGGGCTTGGGGATCTCCGGCAGCGCGAGCAGCGCCCCGACCATCCGCTGCACCTGATCCTTGGCAGCCCCCCCCGACCCGCAGACCGCCTGCTTGATCTGCTGCGGCGTGTAGGAGAAGCATGGGAGCCCCGCCTCGCCCGCCGCGAGCAACACCACGCCACGCGCCTGCCCAACTGCGAGCGCCGTGCGCACGTTCTGCCCAAAGTAGAGCTCCTCGATCGCCACGGCCTGCGGCTCGTGCTCGGCGATCAGCTCGAGCACTCGCTCATGGATCCGCACCAGCCGCTGCTCGAGCGGCATTCCCGCTGTCGTCTCGATCGTGCCGCCGTCGAGCGCGCCGAGCTTCGGCCCGCGTGCGACGACCACGCCGTAGCCGGTGTTCGCGGTGCCTGGATCGATGCCGAGTACGACCACCACCGGCCTGATTCTGCGCCCGCCCGCGGACGCCTGCCCTGCCCGCTAGCTGGCGAGCACGCGCTCTAGGACATCTGCGTCAACGTCGAAGTTGGCGTGGACTGCCTGGACGTCGTCGTTGTCCTCGAGTGTGTCGAGCAGGCGCATCAGGCTGGCGGCCTGGCTCTCCTCGATCTCGATCCGGTTCGTCGGCCGCATCACGAGCTCGGCGGACTGCAACTCGACGCCGGCCTGCTCGAGCGCGCCGCGCACCGCCGCCAGGTCGGTCGGTCCGGTGACGACCTCGAGCACGTCGCCGTCCTCCGCGACGTCCTCGGCGCCGGCGTCGACCGCCGCCATCAGGTCGTCCTCGCCATAGCGCGAGGCGTCGACGACGATCTGGCCCTTCTTCTCGAAGATCCAGTTGACCGAGCCCGGCTCGCCGAGATTGCCGCCGTGCTTGGAGAAGGCGTGGCGGACATCGGAGCTGGTGCGGTTGCGGTTGTCGGTCAGCGCCTCGACGAGCACCGCTACGCCGCCGGGGCCGTAGCCCTCGTAGACGATCGCCTCGAAGGCGTCGGCGTCCTGGTCGGCGCCCGTCCCCTTGGCGATCGCGCGCTCGATGTTGTCCTTCGGCATGCTCGCGTCCTTCGCCTTCTGGATCGCGAGCACGAGCGCGGGGTTGCCGTCGGGATCGCCCCCGCCCTCGCGCGCGGCGACGGTGATCGCACGCGTCAGCTTCGTGAAGAGGGCGCCGCGCTTGGCGTCAGTCGCCTTCTTCTTGTGCTTGATCGAAGCCCATTTGGAGTGGCCGGCCATACCCCGATCCTACTTCGCAGTGGCTAAACGACGAACTTGCCGTCGCGCTGCAGCTCGACGCCGTCGACGACGATCGAGCCGCCCTGGCGGAGGTCGCAGATCATGTCCCAATGGACCGCTGACTCGTTGACGCCGCCGGACTCCGGGTAGGCGGCGCCGATCGCCATGTGGACGGTGCCGCCGATCTTCTCGTCGAGCAGGATCTCCTTCGTCCCGGCAACGATCCCGTAGTTCGTGCCGATTCCGAGCTCGCCGAGAATGCGCGAGCCGTCGTCGGTGTCGAGCGTCTGGATCAGGAAGTCCTCGCCGCGCTCGGCCGAAGCGTCGACGACCTTGCCGTCGACGAAGCGGAAACGCACGCCCGAGACCTCGCGGCCGCCGTAGGTCGCCGGCAGCGAGAAGGCGATCTCGCCGTTGACCGAGTCCTCGACCGGTCCGGTGAAGAACTCGCCGTCAGGCATGTTGTGCGTGCCGACGCAGGGGATCCAGTGCCGGCCGCCGACGCCGAGCTTGATGTCGGTGCCGGGGGCGGTGATGTGGACCTCCTCACGCCCCTCGATCCACTCAGCGAGCCGCTTGACCTCGTCCGACTGGCGCTCCCACGCCGTCAGCGGATCGGAATCGGTCGCCAGGCAGGCGTCGTAGAAGAACTGCTCGTAGGCGGCGAGCGACATCCCCGCCTCGCCCGCGTAGGACTGCGTCGGGAACAGCGTCAGCGACCAGCGGTGCTTGCCCTCGGCCGCGCGCTGCATCGACGTCTCCATGATCTTGCGTCGCGCGCGCGAAGCACGCGCCTGCTTGGCCGGGTCGACGGCCGACAGCGCGCGCGGATTGACGTCGGCCATCACGACGATCCGCACGTCGGCGTTCTCGGCCGTCCACTCGGCCGGCGGCTGGACCCAGTCGAGCTGCTCGTCGCTCGCGAGCTCGAAGAACGCCGCCTGCGCCGCCTCGGTGGTCAGCTGCATCACCGGGAAGCCGCCAGCGCGCAGGATCTCCTCGTATACCGCCTGGATCAGCGGCTCGCCGGTCGTCGTCCCCTGGATGACGCAAACGTCGCCCTTCTGCACTTTCGTCGAGTAGCGAACGAGGATCTGGGCGAGCGCCTCGACACGTGAGTCCTTCACTTGGCTTCTCCTCCGGTCTGGGTGGTGGCTTCGATCCGGCCGAGCAGCCACGCATGCAGCCGTGTCTCCCCGTTCAGCTCGGGATGAAACGACACGGCCAGGACGTCCTTTTGGCGTAACGCCACGGGATGGCCGTCGATCGCCGCCAATACCTCGACCTCGTCCCCTACTTCGCGCGCCCACGGCGCGCGGATGAAGATCGCCTCGACGTCATTGCCGACGTCATCGAGATCGAGCCGCGCCTCGAAGCTATGAACCTGTCGGCCGAAGGCATTGCGCTCCGTGGCGATGTCGAGCAGGCCGAGGTGGTCGCGGTCGAGCATGATCATCCCGGCGCAGGTTCCGAGCACCGGGGCGCCGGCCGCGACGAGCTCGCGTAGCGGCTCGGCGAGCCCCTCGCGCTCGATTCCGAGTGTCATCGTCGTCGACTCGCCGCCTGGGATCACCAGGCCGGCGACTCCGTCGAGATCGGCCGGTGTGCGGACTTCGCGCACATCGGCGCCAAGGCCTTCGAGCACCTTGCGGTGAGCCTCGAAGTCGCCCTGCAGGGCCAGTATCCCGACGATCACCAACCGCGCTCTTGCAGCAGGCCGCCCTGCTCGGCGATCGCATCCATGCCGATCCCGGTCATCGGCGCACCGAGATCGCGCGAGGCGGCGGCGATCCGCTCGGCATCCTCGAAGTGGGTCGTAGCCTCGACCACTGCCACCGCGGTCCGCTCCGGGTCCTCCGACTTGAAGATCCCCGAGCCGACGAAGACGCCCTCGGCGCCGAGCCGCATCATCAGGGCGGCATCGGCGGGTGTGGCAACGCCACCGGCGGAGAACATGACGACCGGCAGCTTGCCGGCCGCGGCCACGTCGCGGACCAGCGGCAGCGGCGCCTGAAGATCCTTTGCAGCCGTCGGGAGCTCGGCCGCATCGAGCGCTCCCAGACTACGGATGTCGCCGCTGATCTGACGCATGTGACGAACGGCCTCGACGACGTTGCCAGTGCCGGCCTCACCCTTGCTGCGGATCATCGCGGCGCCCTCGCCGATCCGCCGTAGCGCCTCGCCGAGATTAGTAGCGCCGCAGACGAACGGCACCTTGAAGTCCCACTTGTCGATGTGGTTCGCCTCGTCCGCGGGCGTGAGGACCTCCGACTCGTCGACGTAGTCGACCTCGAGTGCCTGGAGAACCTCGGCCTCGACGAAATGCCCGATCCGCGCCTTCGCCATGACTGGGATCGTGACTGCCGCCTGGATCGCCTCGATCATCGTCGGATCGGACATCCTGGCCACGCCGCCGGCGACGCGAATGTCGGCTGGAACCCGCTCCAGCGCCATCACGGCAGCCGCTCCGGCGGACTCCGCGATCCGCGCCTGCTCGGCGGTCACGACATCCATGATGACGCCGCCCTTGAGCATCTCTGCCAAGCCGGCCTTGACCGCGAATGTGCCTTCTTGCTTCACCCCGCCAATACTACGGGGCTACTTGAGCTTGAAGGCTTTGATCCTGTCCGAGTACTGCGACTCGTCCATCGCGTAGACGCCGTAGGCCAGGGCCTGGACGACGCTCATCAGCGCCGCGTGCGAACGCACGAAGGCCGGGCTGTTGGAGGAGTAGAAGAGCTTGTGGTCGGCCAGCTTGGCGACCTCGGAGAGCGTCGCGTCGGACACTGAGATCGTCGCCGCGTTGCGATTGCGCGCGAGTTTCATCGCGCGTACGACAAGTGGATGCGGCCGGCCGGCTGAGAAGCCGACGAGCACCGTACGGTCGTCGATCCGACCGAGCTTGGCGAGTCCCTCCTGGCTCGGGCTGGCGACGACCTCGCAGCGGACGTCGAGCAGCATCAGCAGATGGCGCAGGTAGCTCGCGAAGAAGGCCATCTGGTCAGTGCCGCAGAGCACGAGCCGGTCGGCGCGCGAGATCAGCTCGATGCAGTGAGCGACCTCCTCGCGGTCCAGCTTGCGCGCGGTCTCCTCGACGTTGACGTGGTCGGCGGCGAGCGCAGCCTCGAACTCGGTCTGGTCGATCGGGAAGAGCGGCGGGTTGGCGAGATCGACAGTTCCCTGCTCACCCTCGCGGGCGCGGCGGTACTCGTCGCGGGCCGCGGACTGAAGCTCCGGGAAGCCCTCGAAGCCGAGCGCCTGGGCGAAGCGGACGACCGTCGACGACGAGGTGTTGGCGCGACGCGCCAGCTCCTCGGCCGTGTGGAACGACGCCTCGTCGAGCTGGTCAACGATGTACTGGCCGACGTCTTTCTGCGAGCGCGAGAACTCGTCGAAGCGCGAGCGGATCTCGGCGGACAGGGTGAGCGCGGCGGTGGCTGAGGACTTCACGGCGATGTGTTTCGCCCGCCGCGAGTTAGTTCCTCCTCAGCGGCTCACCAACGGCGCCAGGGGGCCTTGTCGTCGTCCCACAGATCGTTGAGCTGGACGGCGTCCTTGTAGGTGTCCATGCACTCCCAGAAGCCGCCGTGGCGGTAGGCGCGTAGGCCACCGTCGGCGGCGAGCCGCTCGAGCGGCTCGCGCTCGAGCACGCTGTCCGGCGCAATGTAGTCGAGGCCGGTTTGCTCGAAGCAGAAGAAGCCGCCGTTGATCCACTGCTCCGAGCGCGGCTTCTCCTCGAAGCCGGTCACGCGCCCGGTGTCGTCGAGGTGGGTCACGCCGAACTGCAGTTCCGGCCGGACGACCGTCATCGTCGCCGCCGCCCCGCTCCGGTGATGGGCGGCAAGCAGCGCACCGAGGTCGATGTCGGCAACGCCGTCGGCGTAGGTGACACAGGCGGTGCCCTTCCCCAGATCGCCGCGCGCCGCGTGCAGCCGGCCGCCGGTAGGCGTGTCGACGCCGGTGTCGACACATCGGACGGTGATCCCTGCGGGCCATGGCGCCGCCGCGACGAACTCCTCGATCAGCTCGCCGCGATAGCCGGTCAGCAGCACGAAGTCGCGGAAGCCCTGGACGGCGTAGATCTGGACGACGTGCCAGACGATCGGACGGCCGCCGATCTCGACGAGTGGCTTGGGGATCGAGCGCGTTCCACGCTGAAGACGCGTTCCGCGACCTCCACAGAGGATCGCGACGGTAGGTCGGGTCGAGTCGCCGGCGGCCTCCATGGCGGCGGGATTATCGCGTCAGATAGCTTCCACCGCCGTGAAGCGACTGCCAACCAGACTCGACGGGCCGATCCTGATCGAGCCGACCGCTTTCCCGGATAGCCGCGGCTTCTTCCAAGAGACCTACCGGCGCAATGTCTACGCCGACCTCGGCGTCGACGTCGAGTTCGTCCAGGACAACCACTCGCGCTCGACGCGCTGCGTAGTGCGCGGCATGCACTTCCAGATCGGCGCCGGCCAGGCGAAGCTCGTGCGCTGCGCGCGTGGGGCGATCGTCGACGTGGTGGTCGACATCCGCCGCGCCTCGCCGACGTTTGGCCAGTGGGAGGCGTTCGAGCTCGACGACGAGCGGCTGCTCCAGCTCTTCGTGCCGGTCGGCTTCGCGCACGGGTTCTGTGTGACGAGCGATGTCGCCGACGTCGTCTACAAGTGCTCCTCCTACTACGACGGCAACATCGAGCGCGGCATTCGCTACGACGACCCCGACGTCGGAATCGAATGGCCCGAGGGGCTGGAGCTCCACCCCTCCGAGCGCGACAGCACGGCGCCGCTGCTACGCGACGCCGCGCCTGAGATTCCGTTCTAGCCCGTCCGTCAGGACATGACGAACGGCTGGACCGCTTTCAGCACCTGCTGCTGGTTCAGCGTCGGATCGAACGCGTTCGGAGCCGGTGGCTGGTTGCGCACCAGCCGCACGCGCGCCGCGTGGCGAGCCTCGACCTGGACGATCGAGCCGGCCGTCGCGAGCAGCTCCTTGGACTTGATCGCCGGAGCGGCGCCGTCGTAGGCGGCGACACCGGTGTCCTCGAGCGTCTGCGCCAGCTTCAGGAACGCTGCCTCGTTCGAGAACGGGAACTCGACCTTCGGCGCCATTACGGGGTTCCCGCCCAGATCGCCGATCGTCTTGACGAGCGCGGCGACGTGCTCGTTCTCGTCGCCGAGGATCGTCTCGGCGAACTCCTTGGTCTCGCTGCCGAGGTCGACCTCGTCGAGGGCCCGCTCGTAGAAGGCCGACTCGAGGTACTCGAGCGTCAACGCGAAGTTGAGGATCTCGATGTCGCCGTCACCCATCTGGGCGAAGGCACGACGGACCAGCGGCCCGGCTGCGATCGCCCCGTAGAGCGCCGCCGCCCCGAGCGCGCCACGCGCAATCAACGCCCCGCGGCTG
>CBFGZN010000006.1:0-29851 GCA_965653255.1 uncultured Solirubrobacterales bacterium
CATTCCCAACAACTACCGGCTGGTCCGCGAGGCGATCGACCGTGGCGTGCCGCTCGACGTACTTCGACAGCGACGGCGTGTCGTCGGCGTCGGCGATCGCGCGCAGCGCCAGGTCCATCTCCTCCGGCGCCGCCGAATCCGAGGGAGCACCGATCTGTTCGAGCAGCGCTTGCTCGAAGAGCTCCTCGAGACCGGCGCGCAACTCCAGTAGGCCGGGATCCCACTCCCAGCGATCGTCGATCCCGGGCAGGCCGCCGTAGTGAAGCTCGTAGCAGCAGTAGAGGGCGAGCTGAAGATCCTCGTCGTCGAGCGGCGCGTGTGGGCGCTCGATCTGAGGCGTGCCGAGGCAGCCCGCCGGCGGACCCTGCAGCCGGTCGAACAGCGATTCGGTGATCGGTCCGCGCGGCTCCGGCATCGTTCTCATACGCGCTCTGATACCCGGGGCGTCGAGTCGAAACCTCCGGTCGGGGCCAGACCATCGCCGAAGCTGTCCGCCAGCCAGCGCGTCAATGCCATTGGACCGTGCTCGACGGCGACCGCGCGCTGGCACTCCGCGCCGTTGCGCCGAGCCAGCCGCCGCGCCTCCGCCAGGGCGTTGCCGGCGCCGAGTCGCGCGGCGATCGGCTCGAGCCGATCGATCAAGGCCTCGACGTGCCCACGCGTCGGAACCGTCTCACCGCTGCGCAGGTCGGCCAGGACCCCGTCCAGCCCGTGCCGGCAGGCGGACCAGCGGTTCTCCGCGATGCGCCAGCTCGGCGCCGCCGGTCCCAGCTCGCCGGCGTCATGACGCTCGGCGAGCTCGACGACCAGCGCGTGGGCGACCGCGGCAACCGCGGCTGCGTCGGCGAGCGTCGACTGGGCGTCGGGCACACGTAGCTCGAGCGTGCCGAAGCGCGGATGCGGGCGGAGCTCCCACCACCAGAAGCCCGGCTCCGGAATGGCACCCGCCGTCGCCCCCCAGCGCAGATGGTCGGCGAGCTCGTCCCAGCTCGCCAACGCCGGAGGCACGCCCTGGCGCGGTAGCAAGCCCGAGATCAGCGGGCGGATCGACGCCAGGCCGGTGTCGCGACCGCCGCGTAGCGGCGCGTTTGCCGCGAGCGCGGCCAGCGCCGGCAGCTCCTCGCGGAGCGCGTTGTAGACGGCGAGCGTGCGTCCCGCTCCGCCGACCGCGACGTGGACCTGCAATGCGCAGACGAGCTGGCGCCGCGCCACCCAGCCGTACTCGGCGGCCACGCGCTCGTAGCGTGGGCCGGGGTTGAGCGCGCCCTCCGCGGCGCTGAACGGATGCGCGCCCGCCACCGCCGGTCGGACCAGCCCGGCGGCTGCCACGAGCAGCTCGCCGCGCGCCGTCGCTAGCTCGGCGATCGCACCCGGGGCGGAGTGGCATGGCCGGGTCACGAGCTCGATCTGGCTCGCCGGCAGCTCGAGCTTGAAGGGCGGACAGCCGCCCAGTCGCTGGAGCAGCTCGGGCGCGCGCTCGGACAGATCGAGCGTGTCCGGATCGAGCAGCATGACCTCCTCCTCGAGCCCGACCGTGAACGGCTCGACCCGGTCGAAGGCGTCCGCTAGCCGGTCGGCGTCCATCCGTCCCGGATGCCCTCGGAGGGCATAGCGAAACTCTGTTTCGTCAACCTCGCCGAGGGCAACGAAGCGCCATGCACTTGATGACACTGCCAGGCGTCTTCCCTCCGCACAGCGACAGCCTGATGCTCGCCGACCACCTGCGCGAGGTCGTCGAGCCGGACATGTCGGTGGCCGACATCTGCACCGGCAGTGGCGTCCTGGCCGTCACGGCGGCATGCGCGGGCGCCAGGCGGGTCACCGCCACCGACATCTCCCGTCGCGCGGTAATGACCGCATGGGTCAACGCGCGCCTCAACCGCGTCTCGATCCGCGCGCTGCGTGGCGATCTCTTCGCGCCACTCGATGGCGAGCGCTTCGACCTGATCGTCAGCAACCCGCCCTATGTGCCGGCCGACGACGACGCGCTCCCGACCCGTGGTCCCGCGCGCGCCTGGGACGCGGGCCGCGACGGCCGAGCGCTGCTCGATCGCGTCTGCGCGCAGGCGCCCGCCCGCCTGGCGCCTGGCGGCGCGGTGCTGATCGTCCACTCGAGCGTCTGCGACGCGGACCGCACGGTCGGGATGCTCGCCGAAGGCGGTCTCGCCGCCGAGGTCGTCAGGCGGGCGCGGGGCCCGCTGGGGCCCTTGCTGCGCGAGCGCAGCGCCGACCTCGAGCAGCGCGGGTTGCTCCCCTCGGGAAGCCGCGAGGAGGAGCTGGTCCTGATTCGCGGCCGTCAGCCAGCATCCTGAGACCGCGCTGCCAGCGGCCGCATCAGCCGCCGGCGAAGCCGGGCGGCTAGGGCGGCCCGCGCAGCGTTGGCGCCGGCGGCGCCGTGGACACCGCCGCCGGGGTGCGCCGAGGAGCCCGACAGGAAGAGTCCGGCGACCGGGGTCTCCGCCCTGGCGAGGCCGGGTTGCGGCCGGAAGACGACCTGCTGGTGAAGCTGCGCGGTGCCCGAGTTGATCGCGCCGCCGACGAGGTTCGAATTAGCCGCCTCCAGCCGTCGCGGCGTAAAGACGTGGCGTGCGCGGATCGACGCGCCGAAGCCCGGCGCCCGCTTCTCGATCTCGGCCTCCATCCGCGCGACGAACAGTTCCGTCTCGCGCTCGTCCCAGCTGCCGGTCAGCTCGCCGCCGGCGTCGCCCGCGACCCGCTGGGGAACGTGCGTGTAGGCCCAGGCGGTCTCACGACCGGCGGGCTGGCGGGTCTCGTCGACCATCGAGTACTGGCCCACGACCAGGAAAGGCTGGTCGGGGATCAAGCGGCGCGAAAGCTGGGCGCTGGTGCGGGTCAACGCGTCCATGCCGTCGGCGACGTGGATCGTGCCGGCCCGGCGCGCCTCCTCGGCAATCCAGGGAATCGGCGCGTCGAGCGACCAGTCGACCTTGAACGTCGAGTTGTCGTACTGGAAAGCTTCGAGGTCGTCGATGAAGTCGCGCGGCAGGTGCTGCTCGCCGACCAGGTCACGGAACAGCGACGGCGCGCCCGCCCCGGCGAGGACCCCATGTCCGGCGCCGATCTCCTCGCCGTCCACCGTCCGGACACCCACTGCCCGGCCGCGCTCGACCAGCACGCGCTCGATTCGACGCCCGCACTCCAGCCGACCTCCATGAGCGCGCAGACGTTCGACGAGCGCAGCCGTGAGACTCCCTGCCCCGCCCTCCGGTACTGGGAAGCCGTGCTGCTGAGCGAGGCCACAGAGCACCCAGCCGAACAGTCCGCTGCCGGCCGACTCCGGTGTCAGGTCGGCGTGCAGCGCGTTGCCGGCGAGCAGCCATGCGCCTCCGTCGCCGTCGAAGCGCTCCTCGGCGAGACGGCGCACCGGCAGCAGCGCGAAGCGGCCGAAGCGCAGCAGGCCGCGCGGACCGAGCGCCGTCGTCAGCCGGACCGCCCCCCGCAGCGGTGGGAAGGGCCGCAGCAGAGCGTCGAGGAACGGTCCGCCCGCGCGCTCCCAGTAGGAGTAGAGGCTCCGCCACGCCTCGCCGTCAGGGCCCGCGAAGCGCTCGAGGATGGTGGCCGTCTCGTCGACCTCGGCAGCGATCGCCGCACAGGCGCCGTCGGGCTGGGGGTGGGCGACCGCCAGCGGCGAGCGGCGCCAGCGCAACCCGTGACGCTCGAGTCCGAGTGCGCGGATGGCCGGCGACGCGGCCGCGAGCGGATAGAACGAGCTGAACAGGTCGCTGGTGAACCCCGACTCGGTGATCTCGCCGCTCTTGACGGCGCCGCCGGGCGCGCTCTCCGCCTCCAGTACGAGGACGCTCCAGCCGCGCTCGGCGAGCATGTTCGCGGCGACGAGGCCGTTGTGGCCGGCGCCGATCACGATCGCGTCGAAGTTCGCGGGCACGACCGTCGTATACCCGGCGCCGACCTCGCGAAGCCGGTTTCGCACGATCGGACAGGGGTACCGCCAACGGCGTGGCCACGAACGAGCGCTTCATGCCGGTACCCCCAGAGGCGGTCTGGGATGCGCTCGCCGACCCGGAAGGTTACGGCTACTGGGTCGTCGGCTCGAAGGAGATCCGCGACGCCGAGCCGACGTGGCCGGCGCCCGGCGCGAAGTTCCACCACACGATCGGCTTCGGGCCATTCGAGGTCGACGACCACACCGTCGCGCTCGAGTCCGAGCGGCCGCGCCTCGTCCGGCTGCGCGCCAAGGGCCGCCCGCTCGGGACCGCGCGCGTCACGCTCGAGATGACCGCGTTCGACAGCGGCACGCTGGTACGGATGACCGAGAACCCGGACGGGTTGACCGCGCTGCTCGCGTTCAACCCGCTCGTCCAGCTGCTCACGTTCGGTCGCAACGCCGAGTCGCTGGCACGGCTCGAGGAGCTGGCCCAGCGTCAAGACGGGGCGGGCCGATGAGCGTCGCGACGGCTGTCCACGAGTCGATCTGGATCGAGGCTGGGCCGGCTCAGCCCGAGCTGCCGCGACTGGAGCGGTCCGCCAGCGCCGACGTGATCGTCATCGGCGGCGGCATCGTCGGGCTGACGACGGCGCTGCTGCTGCAGGAGGAGGGCAGGAACGTCTTGCTGATCGAGGCCGGTCGCCTGGCGCGGGGCGTGAGCGGCTACACGACGGCGAAGGTCTCCTCGCAGCACGGGCTGAAGTACGCCGAGCTGGCCTCGAAGCACGGGGCCGACGCCGCGCGCGTCTATGGCCAGGCGAACGAGGCGGCGCTGGCGTGGATCGCCGAGCGGATCGAGCGCGACGGCATCGACTGCGACTTCCGCCGCCAGCCGTCCTACGCGTACGTGACGTCGGCGTCGAAGCGCGAGCAGGTCGAGGACGAGGTGCGGGCGGCGGTTGCGGCCGGCCTGCCCGCCAGTCTCGCCGAGGAGACGCCGTTGCCCTATCCGGTCGAGGCCGCCGTCCGCTTCGACGACCAGGCCGAGTTCCACCCACGCAAGTACCTGCTTGCGCTCGCTGAGCAGGTCGTTGCGCGGGGCGCCGAGATCTACGAGCGGTCGCACGCCGTCGAGGTCGACGCGGACCAGGGCCGCGTCACTGTCATGACGCCGGGCGGGCGGGTCGACGCCGCCTACGCGGTGGTGGCGTCCCACTATCCGTTCCCCGACCGCTCGTTCTCGTTCGCGCGCGTCTCGCCCCAGCGGTCGTACGCGATCGCCTGCCGCATCGCCGGCTCTCCGCCGGGCGGAATGCACATCAGCGGCGACGCGCCGACCCGCTCGATCCGCGCCATTCCGCTCGCCGGCGAGGAGCTGCTGATGGTCGGCGGCGAGAGCCACAAGACCGGAACCGGCGGCGACACCGAGCAGCGCTACGAGCGCCTCGAGCGGTTCGCGCGCGAGCACTGGGACGTCGAGTCGGTCGCCTACCGCTGGTCGAGCCAGGACGGCTCGACGCTCGACGGCATGCCGTACGTCGGCCGGCTCACGCCGCGCTCCGACCGCGTGCTGATGGCAACCGGCTTCGCCAAGTGGGGGCTCACAGGAGGTACGGCAGCCGCCCACGCGCTCGCCGACCTGATCGCCGGCCGCGAGAGCGCCGTCGCCGAGCTGTGGGATCCCTGGCGCCAGACGTTGCGGAGATCGGCTGTCAAGTTCGTCGAGGAGAACGCCCAGGTCGGCGCACGCTTCGTCGGCGACCGGATATCGAAGCCGGGCGGGCGTCCGATCGAGAGCCTCCGGCCCGGCGAGGGCGACGTCGTCCGCCACGACGGCGAGAAGGTCGCCGCCCACCGCGAAGACGACGGGACGCTCGTCGCCGTCTCCCCACGTTGCACGCACCTTGGCTGCCAGGTCAACTGGAACAGCGCCGAGCGGTCGTGGGACTGCCCATGCCACGGCTCGCGCTTCGCTCCGGACGGCCGCGTCTTGGAGGGACCCGCCGTCCACGCGCTCGAGCGCAAGCCGACGGAGCAGTCGCGTGGGTAGAACCGGCGCAGGCTGGGTAGAAGCTCTTTGAGGCAGTTCGCGGAAAGCCGAGGGACAGTGCAGTCACGCGAAACGCCCTCCTCATAAAGGCCAGCGCTAAGACCGGCGCCTCCCACAGGGGCAACGCCGGGACCGCCCATGCCGCAGCAATCGCAAGGGGAAGCGCATGTCCGACGCCGTCCACGTCGCTCGTCGAGAACGAGACGAGCTGATCGTCAGCCTGCTGCCGCTCGCGCGGCGACTCGCCCACCGCTACCGAAACTCCGGGCAAGGCCAAGACGATCTCGAGCAGGTCGCTTATCTCGGCCTCGTCAAGGCCGTCGATCGCTACGACCCGGGCCGCGGTGCGCTCGTCAGCTTCGCGGTCCCAACTATCCTCGGCGAGCTGCGGCGCCACTTTCGCGACAAGGGCTGGGGGACCCGCGTGCCGCGCTCGGTCCAAGAGAATCTGCTGCACGTGACCGCCGCCTTCGACGAGCTGGCGACTCAGCTCGGCAGAACCCCGACCGCGCGCGACGTGTCCGAGGCCACCGGAATCCCGATCGAGGACGTGCTGCACGCGCTCGAGGCAGCGCGTGCCTACACGCCCACGTCCCTGGAGGCGCCGACCACTAGCGATCCCAACGAGGCGCGGCGGCTCGGCGACACGCTCGGCGCGATCGATCCGCACTACGACTACGTCGAAGCCGGGGCGGGGATCGAGCCGGCGTTCCAGCGGCTACCCCAGCGCGAGCGCCAGATCGTCGAGCTGCGCTTCTTCGAGGACCTCACGCAGTCGGAGATCGCCGGCCGGATGGGCATCTCGCAGATGCACGTCTCACGTCTCCTGCGTCGCGCGCTCGACGACCTCCACGAGGCTGCCGCATGAAGCCAGCCGACAACTACGGAGACCAGTCGGGGCTGGTCGCGGCGGCGATATCCAACGGCGTGGTGAAGTTGCTGCGCGACTACACCGGACGCGGTCCGACCAAGACCCGTACCTACATGAACGGCGACTACCTCGCCGTGGTGATGTTCGACACCCTGACGAAGGGAGAGCGCAGCCTTGTCGACGACGGCCGCAGCGACTTGGTGATGTCTTCCCGCGCCGCGTATCAGCAGACGATGCGCGGCGACCTGGTCGAGTTGATCGAGCGGCTCACCGGTCGTAGCGTGGTGGCCTTCCTGAGCGACAACCACCTCGATCCGGACGTCGCCGTGGAGTCGTTCATCCTCAAGCGGGCCTTCGCCGCCGACGACGGACACGCCGGCGCCACGCTGATCTCAGGTGACGCCACGATCTGAGCGACGCTCGCCGGTTTCTCCGGTTGCGCGGCGGGTAGCCCCGTGCGGTGGCCGACGATCCGATGGACGCGACCCCCGTTCCTGCCCCCGCCGCGCGCCGGGAAGCTCAAGCTGGCCGCGGCGGTGCAGGAATGCCGCGGCTGTCCGCTCTGGCGTGAAGCCTCGCAGGCGGTCTTCGGCGAGGGTCCGCTGAAGGCCGGCATCGTGCTGGTCGGTGAGCAGCCAGGCGATCGCGAGGACCGCGAGGGACGGCCGTTCGTCGGACCGGCAGGGCGTGAGCTCGACCGCGTGCTCGAGCTCGCGGGCATCGATCGCGACGCGACCTACGTGACCAACGTCGTCAAGCACTTCAAGTTCCGCGAGCGTGGCAAGCGGCGGATCCACGACAAGCCGACCCACGCCGAGGCGATGGCTTGCCTGCCGTGGCTCGAGCGCGAGCTGGCGCTGCTGAAGCCGCGTGCGCTGGTGGCGCTCGGCGCGACCGCGGCCCAGGA
Organism: uncultured Solirubrobacterales bacterium; assembly: GCA_965653255.1. GTDB lineage: Bacteria > Actinomycetota > Thermoleophilia > Solirubrobacterales > Thermoleophilaceae > JAAYBF01. Next base: position 7,736 of record CBFGZN010000006.1, read on the forward strand.
GCTGCTCGGCCGCGACTTCCGTGTCAGCCGCCAGCATGGCCAGCTCGTCGAGTCGCCGCTGGCCCCGCTCGTGACCGCGACGATCCACCCCTCGGCGATCCTGCGCGCCCGTGACGACGAAGAGCGCCGAGAGCTGCGCGAGATGATGGTCACAGACCTGCGCGTCGTCGCTCATTAGGCGGTCGGCGGTAGCGAGACCGACTCGCCATATCGATGTTTGCCGCGCTCGCATCCGGCAAACCCCTTCCTCCAGACCTTTGCCGATCCCGAGGAGGGAATCCCAATGATCCTGCGCATCGACCGCCTTCAAGCCGAGCTCCCGCCGCCCTCGGACCCGGATCCGGCCGGTGCGGCCGTCGTCCAGGAGCTGCTCGGCGGCAAGTTCGGCGAGATGTCGACCTTCATGAACTACACGTTCCAGTCGTTTAACTTCCGCGCGCGTCAGGGCGCCCGCCCGTTCTTCGACCTGGTGTCGAACATTGCGGCAGAGGAGTTCGGTCACATCGAGCTGGTATCGACGACGATCAACACGATGCTTACCGGCGCTGGGGAGAAGAACGCCCTGCCGAAGCCCGCCGACATGCTCAATCCGCAGCACTTCGTCGCGGGTGGCGCGGGAACGCTGGTCCAGGACTCCAACGGCAAGCCCTGGAACGGCGACTACGTCACCTCGACCGGCGATCTGATCGAGGATCTGACTCACAACTTCTTCCTCGAGACCGGCGCTCGCAACGGCAAGCTGAAGGTCTACGAGAGCGTCGACCACCCGGCGGCGCGGGCGCTGACCGGCTACTTGCTGGTCCGCGGCGGCGTCCACCAAGTCGCCTATGCGCGCGCGGTCGAGCGGCTCACCGGCGCCGACCTGATGAAGATGTTCCCCTCGCCGCGGATCCCGACCGACAAGATCCCGGAGTGCCAGCCGCACATCGCCAAGGGCGAGCACACGAAGCTCTACCGCTTCTCGCCGAGCGATTACCTCGAGCTCGCCGCGGTGTTCAACGGTCCGCACCCTGAGACCGGCGACGAGCTGCAGGTGGTCGACGAGGCCCCGGAGGGCTTTCCCGCCTTCGACCTGCCGGCGCAGGAGGGCGTCTTCGCGCCCGACTACGCGCCCGAGGAGATCGCCGAGATCGCCAAGCGGCTGCGCCAGGCCGCCGGCCTGTCCGACGAGCCGACCGGCGAGGTGGCCAACGACGGCAAGGGCGTGGTCGGCAAGGTCAAGGACGCCGTCTCGTAGCAGCGAGGAGGAGCGCTGGTCATGCGCGTAGTGGTTGTAGGCGCCACCGGCAACGTCGGTACCAGCGTGCTCGACGCGCTGGAGCGCGACGAGGCGGTCGAGTCGATCGTCGGCGTCGCGCGCCGGCTGCCCGACTTGACGCTGCCCAAGGTGTCGTGGAGAGCGGCGGACATTGCCGTCGACGATCTCGAGCCGATCTTCCGGGGAGCGGATTGCGTGATCCACCTCGCCTGGCTGATTCAGCCGGGCCGCGACCTCGGGCTGCTGCGCTCGGTCAACGTCGAGGGTAGTGCGCGTGTGTTCCGGGCGGTCGCCGCGGCCGGGGTGGGCTCGCTCGTCTACGCGTCCTCGGTCGGCGCTTACTCGCCGGCGCCGAAAGATCGCCGGGTCGACGAGGGCTGGCCGACCGAGGGCATCGCGAGCGCCTACTACGCGCGCCAAAAGGCGGAGGTCGAGCGGCGGCTCGACCTGTTCGAGATCGAGGCGCCCGACGTCCGCGTCGTCCGCCTGCGACCGGCGCTGATCTTCAAGCGCGCGGCCGCGTCGGAGATCCGACGGCTGTTCATCGGGCCGCTGCTGCCCAGTCCATTGGTGCGCACGTCGCTGATTCCGGTGGTTCCAGAGGTGGACCGACTCGTCTTCCAGGCAGTCCACTCCAGCGATGTCGGCGAGGCCTACCGGCTTGCCGCGACAGGCGACGCCCGTGGCGCGTTCAACGTCGCCGCCGATCCGGTCCTCGACCCCCGGACGCTCGGCGACGTGCTCGGCGCCCGGCCCGTCCCGCTCCACGCCGGGGCGCTGCGCGTCCTCGCCGGCGTCTCCTGGCGCCTGCGCCTCCAGCCAACCGCGCCGGGCTGGCTCGACATGGCCCGCGCGGTGCCCGTGATGGATACGGCTCGCGCGCGCCGCGAGCTCGGCTGGCAGCCGACGCGCGGCGCGGACGAGGCGCTGCTGGAGCTGCTGGACGGCATCCGGGACGGCGCCGAGTTCCCGACTCCGCCACTCGCTCGCGACACCGGTGGCGCGCTGCGCGTCAAGGAGCTCGCCACCGGAATCGGCAGCCGTCCCTAGACGTTTCCCGACGGCCGAAGCGGGGAACTCCCGGCTGACGTCAACCAGTGAAAAGGGGGCCGAAATGGCCGATTTGACACCGTTGGATGAGAAGCTCGGTGAGGTTCTCGGCTTGGCGCAGGCCGCTCAGGACGCGACCTCGCACGTGGCGAAGATGGAGGGCGCCGACGAGTTCCAGGACCGCCTCTCGCGAATGTCCGACGAGGCCGCCGAGACTGAGCGCCGCACCGACGAGCTGATCGACTCGCTCGACGGTCGCAAGACGGCGATCCGTGAGAAGGGCGCCGAGACCAAGAGCGAGGCCAAGGAGATGATGGAGACTTACCTCGCCGGCGAGGAGGAGGCGCTCGACGGCTTCGAGTTCCTGACGATGGCCGAGGCGGGCGAGCTCGGCCACTGGGAGATCGTCCAGAAGATGGGCGATACGCTCGGCGACCGGTCGGTGACGGACCTGGCCGAGTGGGCGGTCGGCGTCCAGCGCGGGCACATCGAGGCGGTGCGCGAGGCGTGCCTCAGCCTCGCTGTCGACGAGGCGAGGAGCTAGCGCCGCCGCACGACGAGCAGCTAGGAGTCCTCGGACTCCGGCTCGAGCACGAAGGACTCGACGGCGATGTCGGGCTCCATGTGGTTGTCGCTGAGGAAGGCGCGAACCTTGCGCCCGGTGAGCCCCTCGATCATCCGGATGAGATCGGAGCGCATCGTCTGCTGGTAGGCCTTGCGGGCCTCGAGCACAAGGGCGCCAGCCCCGTCGTCGAGGAGGCTCCGCTCGCCCTTGGTCAGCGTGTCCTCGAGCACGACGCTGATCAGGTCCTCCGCGATGTAGGCGCGGGCTTTCGTCGGGCCTCTGCCGGTGTACTCGCGTAGCAGGTGCACTACCCCGTTCGAGATCGAAGAGGTCAGTGCCCCCTCGGCTGGGTCCTCCACGCGGCTGACTGGCATGGCTTCGAGTGTAGCTCGCGTTTCCGTGCTGACTTGCGGTGCTGTTTCGCCGGCTTCCGCGCGGGTAGTCCGCCAGTTCAGCGAACCAGACGCGAAGCGAGGACCGACATGAAGGCAGTCACCTGGCAGGGCAAGCGAGAGGTGCAGGTCGACACCATTCCCGATCCGACGATCGAGCAGCCGACGGATGCGATCGTGCGCGTCACGTCGACTGGCATCTGCGGCTCGGACCTCCATCTGTACGAGGTGCTGGGCGCCTTCATCGATCCCGGCGACGTACTCGGCCACGAGCCGATGGGGATCGTCGAGGCGGTCGGCAGCGAGGTCACCCAGATCGCGCCCGGGGACCGCGTCGTGATCCCGTTCAACATCTCGTGCGGCCACTGCTTCATGTGCGATCACGGGCTGCAGTCGCAATGCGAGACGACGCAGGTCCACGAGCACGGAACCGGCGCGGCGCTGTTCGGCTATACCAAGCTCTACGGCCAGGTGCCAGGCGGGCAGGCCGAGCTGTTGCGCGTGCCGCAGGCGCAGTACGGGCCGATCAAGGTGCCGGAGGGCCCGCCCGACGACCGTTTCGTCTACCTCTCCGACGTCCTGCCCACTGCCTGGCAGGCGGTCGAGTACGCCAACGTGCCAGAGGGCGGCAGCCTCGTCGTGCTCGGCCTCGGGCCGATCGGCGAGATGGCGGCGCGAATCGCCCAGCATCGCGGCGCGGAGAAGGTGATCGGCGTCGATCTCGTTCCGGAGCGGCTCGAGCGCGCCCGCGCGCACGGCGTCGAGGTGGTCGACGTCGAGCAGCAGGACGACCTGGCGGCGGCGCTCCGCGCGATGACCGCCGGGCGCGGTCCGGACAGCGTGATCGACGCGGTCGGGATGGAGGCTCACGGCGCCCCGGTCGGCAAGCTCGCCCAGACGCTCGCCGGCTACCTGCCGGACCCGGTCGCCCAGAAGCTGATCGAGAAGGCCGGCGTCGACCGTCTGTCGGTCCTCCACGCCGCGATCGAGATCGTCAGGCGCGGCGGGACGATCTCACTGTCCGGCGTCTACGGCGGCGCGGTCGACCCGATGCCGATGCTCCAGCTCTTCGACAAGCAGATCAACCTGCGCATGGGCCAGGCGAACGTCCGGCGCTGGATAGACGACATCCTGCCGCTGCTCAGCAACGGCGACGACCCGCTCGGCGTCGACAGCTTCGCGACCCACCATCTGCCGCTCGACGACGCCCCGCGCGCCTACGAGATCTTCCAGAAGAAGCAGGACGGCGCATTCAAGATCCTGCTGCAGCCGTGATCCGGCCGTCGGCGGATAGAACACCCGCAACCGGGTAGCGCTTCCTCACACGACAGCGAGGAGAAGAGCGTGAGCATCCTGGACAAGATCACCGGGCGCGCGAAGAAAGCCGCCGGAGATATTGCGGGCGACCCGAGCCTGCGTAAACAGGGACGGCGCGAGGAGCGCAAGGGCGAGGTCAAGGAGCAGGCGACCGAGGCCCAGCAGCGCGCCGAGCAGAAGCAGCGCGAGGCAGACGACCTGGAGCGCCGCACCTGAAGTCAGACGTCTAGCGCTTCGCGGTCAGGATCTCGAGGCTGCCGAAGGCGGTGCGGATCCGGGAGTGGATGGTGACGGCGCTGAAGCCGGCGTCGGCGACGATCTGCGGTAGGCGGCCGGCAGCGTGATCGCGGGTCTGGGCAACGCCGTCGGTGGCTTGGATCAGCGCGAAGGTCGCGCGCATCAGCGGGTCGTGCGGACGGCCGAAGTCGGCGATGCAGAGGTGGCCCGCGGGGCGTAGCACGCGCCGGGCCTCGGCCAGCGCCGCTTGCTTGGCGGCTGGGAGCAGGTGGTGGAGCAGCAACGACATCGTCACGACGTCGGCGCTCCGGTCGGCCAGCGGTAGATCGCCGGCTAGGCCCTCCCGCCAGCCGCTCGCCTCGGCGCCGGACTTGCGCCGGGCGAGCGCCAGGATCTCCGGGTCGCCGTCGACTCCGATGACGTCGGCATCTGGGCGCTGGGCGGCGATCGCGATCGCGAAGCTTCCCGTGCCGCAGCCGACGTCAACGAGCGTCCCGTCCGCCGGCAGGTTGGCCGAGGCCAGCGTGGCGAGGTCGTGGCGGAAGTGGCGCTCGCGCATCGTCGTCGCGACGATCGGGTCGTAGAGCCTGGTCAGACGCTTCCAGCCAGCGGCCGGAACGTAATCGGTCTCAGATGGCACATGGCCACGTTGCCATACTCGGTCGCCATGTGGGGGGTGTTCCTGCCGATCGCGCACGGCTTGACGGGCCGTCAGGACGTGCCGATCCCGACCTGGCTGTTCCTTTGGGGCGCGTCGTTGGTGCTGGTCGTGTCGTTCGTTGCGTTGGCGACGCTGTGGCCGAAGCCACGGCTGCAGGGCGACAGCTGGCGACCGCTGCCGGGCTGGTTCAGCCGTGTCGTGGCGAGCACGCCGGTTGCGCTGCTGTGCGGGGCGATCGGGGTCTTCCTACTTGGGCTGGTCGTCTACGCGGGCTTCCGCGGCAGCACGAACCCGAACGACAACTTCACGCCGACGTTCGTCTACATCACCTTCTGGATCGGGCTGCTGCCGTTGTCGCTGCTGCTCGGCGACGTCTTCCGCGCGTTCAACCCGTGGCGCGCCGTCGGGAGGGCGATCGCCCGGGTGACGACGCGCGCCGCCGGTGAGCCGTTGCCGGCTCCGTTCGCCTATCCGGAGCGGCTGGGGCGCTGGCCGGCGGTCGTCGGGATCGTGGCATTCGGCTGGCTCGAGCTCGCGGCCAACGGTGGCGACCAGCCGCAGACGGTGGCCACAGCGACGCTGATCTACTCGGTCGCCACCTGGATCGGGATGGCGCTCTACGGCGTCGACGCCTGGACGAGCCGCGGCGATGCGTTCTCGGTCTACTTCAACCTGTTTGCGCGGATCTCGGTCTTCGAGCGGCGCGACCGTGAGATCGGCGTCCAGCGGCCGCTGTCAGGGCTGGCGCACTGGGAGCCGGCGCCGGGGTCGGTCGTCTTCGTCTGCGCGTTGATCGGCATCGTCAGCTTCGACGGCTTCAGTGGCGGGCCGACGTTCAACGGCTGGATCCCGAGCCTGCAGGAGGTCTTCGAGTCGGTCGGCTTCAGCGCGGTCGACTCGCTCGAGCTGGTCTTCGGCCTGTCGATGCTGGTCGCGATTGCGCTGATCGTCGGCTTCTTCCTGCTCGGCTCGTGGGGCGCCGCGCGGGTCGGCGGCGGCTTCACCGTGCGCGAGCTGGCGAGCCGCTTCGCGCACTCGCTCGCGCCGATCGCGCTCGTCTACGCGTTCGCGCACTACGTCAGCTTCTTTGCCTTCCAGGGGCAGGACATCATCCGGCTCGTCTCCGACCCGCTCGGCGAGGGGACCGACTACCTCGGGACGGCCGGCCGTGAGATCGATTTCACCGTCATCTCGACGACCTTCATCTGGTACTTCCAGGTCGGCGCTGTCGTCGCCGGGCACGTCTGTGCGCTGATCCTCGCCCACGACCGCGCGATCGCGATCTATGACGACCCGAAGCGCGCGACCCGCTCGCAGTACTGGATGCTTGCCGTGATGGTCGGCTTCACCTGCCTCGCGCTGTGGCTGCTGTCGGAGGCGAGCAAGCTCTAGGCGCGCGCGGCGTCCTCGAGTCGGTCGTCGCCCCAGAAGAGCTCGCCGGCGACGGCGACCGTGGGGACACCGAAGACCCCGAGCTCGAGCGCGGCGTCGGTCGCCTGGCGGAGCGCGAGCTTGACATCGGGGTCGCCGGTGGCGCGCTCGACGTCGAGCGGGTCGAGGCCGATCCGCTCGGCGGACTCGAGCACGTGGACCGGCAGGCTGAGGTCGTGGCCGCGTTGGAAGCCGTCGCGCAGCGCCTGGACGAGGAAGTCGCGGCCGCGGCCGAGCTGGGTGGCATAGGCGGCGGCGCGCATAGCCATCAGGTAGTTGCTCGGCCACGGGTCGGGCCAGCGGACCGGCGGGAGCCCGCGCTCGGCGGCGCGCTGCTCGACCTCGGCCATTCCCGCCCGGCGCCGCTCGGGATTGCCGAGCGACCATGACGAGCGGCCGGTGGCCTTGAAGATCGCGCCGAGCGAGACCGGCTGCCAGGCGACCGCGTCGGCGGGGAAGAGGGTGTCGATGTGCTCGGCCGCGAGGTAGGCGAACGGCGATCCGACGTCGAGGTAGAAGCTGGCCGGTGGCGTCATGGCTCTCCTGTATGTTCAGGATAGTGAACGATTTGTACAGTACAGTAACCGATCTCGCCGCGAACCTGCGGCGCCTGCGGGTCGCCGGCCACCTGTCGCTGTCCCAGCTCGCGCGCGCCACGGGAATCAGCAAGGCGACGCTGTCGGGGATCGAGCGCGGCAATGGCAACCCGACCGTCGAGACGCTTGCGGCGCTCGCCAGCGCGCTGCGCGTCTCGGTCGGGGAGCTGCTCGAGCAGCCGGAGCTGGCGCCGGTCCACATCGTGCGCGGCGAGCGGGCGCCCGCGGCCGACGGCGCGGCGGCCCGGCGACCGCTGGACGGTCCGGCGCTCGGCGGCGGCACGCTCGAAGTGGCGGAGCTGAACCTGCCACCCGGACATCTGGAGCAGCTCGCGCCGAGGGCCGCGGGCTCGCGCGCGCTGCTCTATGTCCTCCAGGGCAGGGTCGTCGCAGGACCGGTCGAGCGCGTCAGCGAGCTGGTCGCTGGCGACTACGCGTCGTTCCCGGCCGACGTGCCGCAGCAGGTCGAGGCCAGTGCGCGTGGCGCGCGGGCACTCTTGATCGTCGCGCCGCCGACCTAAGCCGAGCTGGCGCTCAGGCCGCCGGGCGGCCGCCGAGGCCCATGTGGTCGGCCGTGAGCGCCAGGGCGCGCTCGGCGGGATCGGGGTGCACGCGGACGACCGCTGCGTCGAGCAACGCGACCTGGGCCTCGATCGCCGGCCGGCGATCGGCCGGCGCGGCGGCGAAGAGCTCGGCCAGCAGTGCTCGCATGCGGCGTGTGATCTGATGCGAGTTGGCGCCGTAGGAGCGGATCTCGGTCAGCGCGAGGTCGAGCAGGTCGGGCCAGTCGGGCGCCGGGTAGAGGACGCGCGCCGTGCCGTCGGCGTCACGGACCAGGCCGGCGCCGAGGTCGCGCCGGGCGAGCAGCTGGAGGATCGCCTCGAGCACGTCGAGGCCCTGAACGGCTGTGGTCGGGTCGTTGACCGCCGGCGACAGCGCGCGGATCGCGATGTCGACGATCGCCCGGATCGCGAAGGCGGGGTCTTGGGTCAGCGTCCGCTCCTCGGCGACGATCGCGGCGCGCTCCAGCTCGCGGTGCGTCGCGCCGGCCGCGGCGGGTCCGCGTAAACGAAAGAGCGGGGCGCCGTGGTGGACGTAGCTGCCGACCGGGAGCAGGACCTCGACCGTCGTCTCGCCTTTCGTCGCGAGCTCGATCAGCGCCGTGCGGTCGAGCGCCGACAGCACGCCGCTGCGACCGTGGAAGGAGATCGGGTCGCCCGGCGGCGGTAGCACCGTCGTGGGATCGGCGGTCGCGTCGTCGAACGGCTCCGGATAAACCTGGTCGATCGCCCGCTCGCACCCGGCGCGCAGCTGGTCGTATAGGCGGCGCGGCCGCAGCAGATCGAGCAGCCGCGCGACGAGCGTGAAGAAGGCGAAGACGGCGGCGAGCAGCAGCCCGACGGCGACCGCGACCGTCAGGTTCGGGATGTCGCCCTCGCCGATGTCGACCAGCGAGACGAGTGCGTAGAGCGCCGGTGCGATGAAGATCCCAAGCGCGTGCTTGACGACCGTGTCGCGGCGGAAGCGCAGCACCAGGCGCGGCGTGTACTGGCTCGCGCCGAACTGGACGACGACCACCGCGACCGAGACGACGAAGCCGGTGAAGGCGATCATCCCGCCGGCGACCGCCTCGAGGATCGAGCGCGCGCTGTCTTGGTCGAGGTGGAGCCCGAACGGGCCGGTGCCGCCGCTCTCCAGCGACGGGATCAGCTTTCCCAGCGCGAGCGCCGCGACGATGTAGATCGCCGGCACGACGATCCAGCTGCGGTCGAGCCACTCGCGGGCGCGGAAGCGGAGTCCCCAGCTCATCCGGCCAGCCTATGTGGCGGCTCGGGCGTCAATCGCGCGTGGAGTGGGCAGAAAGTCGTTGTGACGCTTGCGCCGACGATCGAGCTGCTCGACGGGAGGGCGATCCCCCAGCTCGGGCTGGGGACTTGGCCGCTCGACGACGACGAGGCCTACGCGGCGGTCGGCACCGCGCTCGAGCACGGCTACCGGCTGATCGACAGCGCGGCGCGCTACGACAACGAGGTCGGCGTCGGCCGCGCAGTGGCGGATTCCGGCGTTCCGCGTGAGGAGATCGTCGTCACCACCAAGCTGCCGGGCGCCGATCACGGTTACGAGCAGGCGCTGGCCGGGTTCGAGGAGAGCCGGCGGCGGCTCGGCCTGGAGTACGTCGACCTCTACCTGATCCACTGGCCGCTGCCGACGATCGACCGCTACGTCGACACCTGGCGCGCGTTCGTCCAGCTGCGCGAGCAGGGGTTAGTGCGGTCGATCGGCGTGTCGAACTTCACTCCGGACCAGATCGAGCGGATCGCCGCGGCGACCGGCGTCTGGCCGGCCGTCAACCAAATCGAGCTGCACCCCGACTTCGCTCAGGCCGACGTCCGCGCCTGGCATGCCGAGCACGACGTCGTCGTCGAGTCGTGGCGGCCGCTCGGCCGTGGCCTGCTCGGCCACCCGAGGCTGGCCGAGATCGGCGAAGCACACGGCAAGACGGCGGCCCAGGTCGTGCTGCGCTGGCACATCCAGCTCGGCCTGGTCGTGATCCCGAAGTCGGGCGACCCGGAGCGGATCGCCGAGAACCTCGACGTCTTCGACTTCGAGCTGAGCGACGCGGAGATGGCGTCGCTCGCCGAGTTCGACCGCGACAACCGGCTCGGCGGCGACCCGGAGTCGCACGTCGAGCTCTGACGACGGGCTCCGGTCGGTCGCCTCGTAGTCTCATGCGGGAATGGCGGCCCCCGCGACCCTCGGCGACTCGTTCCGCTCGTTCTTCGACGCGGTCGACCAGTTCTTCGACGGGCTGGCCAGCGTGCGGCCCGTGCCGCTGCTGCTCGCGCTGCTCGCGTTCGGGATCTACCTGACGTTCCGCGCGCGCGCGTCGTTCAACATCCTGCGCGCCGCCTACCCGACTGAGCCGATCGCCTTCCGCGACATCTGGGGCGCCTATTTCGCCGGCTACGGCTTCAACGCTGTCGTCCCGGCGCGCGGCGGCGACGTCGTGCGGCTCTTCTTGACCAAGACCGCGATCCCGAACTCGAGCTACCCGGCGGTCGCGTCGAGCTTCGTCGTCGAGCTCGGCTTCGACGTCGCGATGGGCAGCTTGATCCTGCTGTTCGCGTTCACCCAGGGCGTCTTCCCGAAGCCGCCGGACTTCGCCAACCTCAACGCCTTCGACCTCTCCTACCTCGCCGCCCACCCACGCTTCACGCTTTTCCTGATCACGGCCGTCGCGATCGCGGTGCTGTTCTCGTTCGCCTACTTCTCGGTCCGCGTGCGGGCTTTCTGGGAGCGCGTTCGCCAGGGCCTGACGATCGTCTTCGATCGCGAGCGCTACTTCCGCGAGGTCTTCGCGATCCAGTTCGTCGGCTGGCTGTTCCGCTTCACCGCGTTCTGGTTCCTGCTCGAGGCGTTCAACGTCGGCGGCTCGGTCAACAACGTGCTGCTGGTGCTCGGCGTCAACGCCGTCGCCGCCGCGGTTCCGTTCACGCCGCAGGGGGCGGGCGTCGCCCAGGCACTGCTGGTCAAGGTGTTCGCCGGAACAGCGCCGGCCGCGACGGTCGCCGCCTACTCGGTCGGCCAGCAGATCGCGATCGGCGTCTTCGTCTTCGGCGTCGGCTTCGGCGCGCTGGCGTTCATCTTCCGGCTGCGCAGCTTCAAAGAAGTAATCGCGCGAGGTCGAGAGGATCGCGCGGCCGAGAATTCCGTCTGACGAGCGAAAACCGAGCCTGGCAAGGAAGCAGGGGGCCGTGGCGGGCGCCAGCCCGCGAGGCTCCCGATGACGCCGCCAGGCGAAGGTTTGCAGCCGTCAAGTGCCGAAGCCCTCTCTTGCCTCTCTAATCAGAGCCACCGCCTCCGGGAAGATCCGCGTCATCGCCGTGCGGACCTCCTCGGCCTGCTGCTCGGCGTTGCCCTGGAGGTTGATCCGGTCGATGCCGGCAACGGTCATGTCGACGGCGAGCTTGATCGCGTTGTCGGCCCAGGCGACCTTCTGCGCCCCCTGCATCTGCTCGGCCATCTCGGCCATCCGCCGCCGCAGCTCGTCGGGGTCGCCGAACAGTCCGCCGAATGGATCCTCTGATGACATGGGTTCGATTCTAGGGACCGCAGCGTGGCTGCCCGGCTAGGCTGCCTGGATGGCCATCCCAGACCCTTCGAAGGACTCCACTGCACTCGTCACCGGCGCGTCGTCGGGCATTGGCGCCGACATCGCCCGCTCGCTCGCGAAGCGCGGCCACAACGTAGTGCTCGTCGCTCGCCGCGAGGAGCGGCTCGTCGCGCTGGCGAAGGAGCTCGCCGACGCCCACGGAGTCCGCGCCGAGGTGGTCGCGGTCGACCTCCAGGCCAAGAGCGGACGCAAGACGCTGCTGAAGGCGATCGACGAGCTCGGCCTGCGCGTCGACGTCCTGGTCAACAACGCCGGCTTCGGCTCGGCGGGCCTGTTCCAGCGGCTCGACGGTGGGCGCGAGGCCGAGCTGGTGCGGCTCAACTGCGAGGTCGTCGTGGCGCTCTGCGGCGAGTTCGTGCCGAAGATGGTCGAGCACGGGGCCGGCGCCGTGCTCAATCTCGCCTCGACCGCAGGCTTCCAGCCGCTGCCGACGCAGGCGACCTACAGCGCCAGCAAGGCGTTCGTGCTCACCTTCACCCAGGCGCTCGCCGCCGACCTGCACGGCACCGGCGTGACCGCGACGGCGCTCTGCCCGGGTCCGGTCAAGACGGAGTTCGCCGAGGTGGGCAACGTCAAGCTGGAGTCGGTGATGCCCGGGTTCGCCTGGGTGGATTCGCCGGACGTCGCCGAGGCCGGCGTCAAGGGGCTCGAGCGCGGCAAGGGCGTCGTGATCCCCGGAGCGATCAACAAGGCGACCGCGGTCGGCGGCCAGTTCACCCCACGCAGCGTGCTGCTCGGCCTCGGCCGGCGCGTCTACCGGCTCGGCGACAGCTAGCCGGCGCGGCGCTGACAGCTGCCGCGTGAGAGCATCCCCGGCCGTGTCCGTGAGAGAGCAGCTCGATTGGGAGTCCCGCTGGGCGAAGCCGGTGGCAGCCGCGGCGTTCGCCTCCGTCGGCTTCAGCGTCGCCGCGAGCCTCTACGTGAGCGCCTCGATCGACACGACGCCCGACGCCGACAACACGCGCGAGCTGCTGCGAACCGTCGACGCGAACGGCAGCGTCTTCACGACCGGCGCGGTGCTGAGCGGGATCGGCACGCTGCTGCTGGCGGTGGTCCTCTGGTACCTCTTCAACGCGACCAAGGCGCGCCGTCCCGAGTTGCAGAAGGTCGCGCTGATACTGGCGATCGCCGGACCGATCCTGCTGGCGGTCGCGGCGATCCTGGTCCAGTTGAACCTGATCGATCGTGCCGGCGATTTCCTCGCCAGCGGTCCCCAGACCGAGACGCGCGCCGACGATCTCGTCGCCGACCGCCCGGCGCTGATCCAGTCGCTCGGTCTGTCGGGCGCGCTGGCGCTGGCGTTCGGAACGATCATGATCGCCCAGAACGCGATGCGCGTCGGACTGCTGACGAAGTTCCTCGGGATCCTCGGAATCGTCGTCGGCGCGCTCTACGTGCTCGGCATGATCTTCCCGCTCGGCACCGATGTGATCCGGCTGTTCTGGCTGATCGCCGTCGGCCTCGTGATCCTCGGCTGGTGGCCCGGCGGTCGCGGGCCGACCTGGGAGACCGGCGTGGCCGAGGAGTGGCTGTCGCCCGCTCAGCGGCGCGCGGTCGAGCAGGCCGAGGCGGAGCAGGCTGCCGCCGATGTATCGCCCGCCAACGGCAGCGATGCGGCCGACGAGCCGACGCGCACACGCTCCCCGCGCAAGCGCAAGAAGAAGCGGCGCTAGCTCACAGGGCCTTGCGGAATTACCCACCTATGCGGTGGGTAGTTCCACAAAGCTGACTTCAGATCGCGCCGGCCGCCTCCGCAACCGCGCGGTAGGCGGCGGCGGGGTCGGGCTTGCCGAAGACCGACGAGCCGGCGACGAAGAGGGTTGCTCCGGCGCTTGCGGCCGGTCCCGCGGTGGCCGGGTCGATGCCGCCGTCGACCTCGATCGGCGTGCCCTCGGGGATCCGCTCGCGCAGCGCCGCGATCTTCGCGTCAGAGGTCGGGATGTAGGGCTGGCCGCCCCAGCCGGGGTTGACGGTCATGCAGAGCAGCAGGTCGTAGGCGCCCGCGAGCGCGTCGACCGCCGTCACGGGTGTGCCTGGGTTGAGCGCCAGCCCCGCGTTGCACCCGGCCTCGCGGATCGCGTGCAGTGCGTAGTGAATGTTCGGCGTCGACTCGAAGTGGACGCTGATCGAGTCGGCGCCGGCGGAGATGAAGTCGGCCACGTGACGCTCCGGACGCTCGATCATCAGGTGGACGTCGAGCGCTCCGCCGGCGTCGTGGACCTGTTCGCGCAGCGCGTCGACGATCAGCGGCCCGATCGAGATCGGCGGCACGAAGTGGCCGTCCATCACGTCGACGTGAATCACCCGCGCACCGGCGTCCATCACCGTCGCGACCTGCTCGCCGAGGCGGGCGAAGTCGGAGGCGAGGATTGACGGGGCGACGCGACGGTCGCGGAGCAGCTCTGCGTTCACGGCTCCGGCGACGCTACCGGACGCGCCAGTCGCAACGACACCCGCGGGCGGGACCTCCCATGACCCCGCCCGCGGGTTGGTTCTCCCCCAGGAGAAGTCTCAGGACTGGCGGCGGTCCTCCGGCGGCGACTGGACCTGGTTCTCGGGCGCATCGGAGTCGAGCTGCGAGCTGCGCTTGACGACCTCGCAGGAGCCGTTGGCGTTCTCGGCGGTCGCGTCTACGATCACGTCGAACTGGTCGGCGCGCACCTTGTCGCGGCCCTCGCCGCAGGCGACGCGGTCGGCCTCGCCGTCGCGGACGTTGAAGCGGTCGTCGCCGTTGCCGCCGTCGAGCGTGTCGCCCTCCTGGTCGCCGAGCGCGGTGACGTCGACGCGGGCGAGCGCCCAGAGCACGTCGTCGCCCTCGCCACCGGTCACGGTGTCGCGGCCGATGTTCGCGAACACGCGGTCGTTGCCGTTGCCGCCGTTGACGCTGTCGTCACCGATGTGGAGACGATCGCCGAGCGGCTCGGGGCCGGCGAAGCGGCCGCGGAAGCCAGGGCGCCGCGCGGGCTGCGCGCCCGAGCCGCCGTTGACGGTGTCGTCACCCGGGCCGGCGAAGACGCGGTCGCGGCCATGGTTGCCGCTGAGCAAGTCGTTGCCGTCGTTGCCGACGATCAGGTCGGAGCCGTGGTTGCCCGCGATCGTGTCGTTGCCGAGGTTGCCGATCAGCAGATCCGGGCCCCAGCCGCCGCGAATCGCGTCATCACCGGCGAGGCCACGGACGAAGTCGGGTCCGCCCTTGGCGTTGATCGTGTCGGCATCGGGGGTGCCCTTGAGCCGGTCGGGGCGCCAGGTTCCGTCGATCACGGCGGCCGTCGCGAGCGAAGCGGTCGCGCATCCGACTGCGGCGGCAACCGCTACCGCGGCTCCAAGTCTGTTGGTACGGTGATTCACGGGGGCATCCTCCTTGGTGGGTGGGTGCCCCCATAACCGCTTGGGCCAGCCGGAGTTGCGCAGACCGGCCGCGCCGCCGCTCTACACCTTGCGATACTCAGGCGCCCAGGAGCCGTCGTCCTGCTGGGCGAAGTCCTGGAACAGGCCGGGCGCCTCGGCCTGCATGATCCGCGCGACCTGGTCGAAGACGAGTCGCAGCTCCTCCTCGGCCCCCTCGGCGGTGCGCATCTCGATCACGTGGCGCAGCGTGCGGGCGTTGGCCGTCCACATGATGTCGGTGCTGAGTCCGATCGGCGCGAGCCGGCGCAGCGCGGAGGTGACCTCCTTCTTGACGTGGAAGGGGACTCCCTCCTCGTCGATGCCCAGCTCGCTGGCGGCGCTGACCTGGAACTCCTCGAGCTGCTCGACGATCGAGACGACCTTGTCGCGGACCGGCTCGAGCGCCGGCGGCACGCGGAAGCCGATCTCGGTCAGCCGCACGTAGCGCAGGCTCTCCTGGCTGAACGCCGAGCCGGCGCGGTGGCGGACCAGCTCGTGGGTGAAGACGCGCGAGACGTTGCGCAGCGCGAACGAGTAGTTGGCGTGCTCGAGCACCGAGCCGTGGGCGCTACGCAGGATGTTCGCGAAGTACTCCATGCGATCGGTGCGCACGCGCGTGACGTTGGGGTTCAGCCCGGGCTCCCAGCTGCGGTAGCAGGCGCGCCCGCCGAACTCGACAAGCATCTCGCCCGGGCTCGCCTGGTCCTCCTCGCCGAGCCGGCGCTCCAGCCACGACTCGCCGCCGACGTCCTCGAGGTAGGCGCGCATCCCGTCGAGGTCGAGCTGCGGGCGGGCGATCAGGTGGACGGTCGGAGCGGTCTCGTGCACGGGCTGGCGACCCTACGTCCGGGGTCGGACGAATCAGGCCCGCGGCCGTAGCGCGCCGCTCACGTGAGGTCCCGCGAGAGCACCCGCTCGAGCCCCGGCTCCCGCTCGGTCGGCCCCGGAACCGCCTTGTCGAGCCGCATCACGTTGCTGCGCCCCTCGATCTTCAGCGAGGCGACCTGGTTGTCGAACCACGGGCTGTCGTCGAGCGCGCGCCAGTGGACCGAGGGGTCGCGGACGCCCGCGGCGCGGGCGAGCGCGCGGGTCAGCGCGTGGGCCAGGCGCGAGGCCGCGAAGCGCATCGCATAGCGCTCGCGCTTGTTGAGCGGGTTGCGCAGCGGCGAGCAGACTGCCTGATAGACGGCGCTCTTCACGCCCGACCCGCGCCGGAACCCGACCTCGCTCAGGTAGGCATGGTGGACGTCGCCGGAGAGCGTGACGATCGAGGCCGGCGGCTTGCCGCGCTCGCCGGCGCCGAGCTGGCGCTGCAGCTCGGCGAGTCGCTCGAACGACTCCTCGAACGCGGCCCAGTGCTCGAGGTCGAGCGCCTGGCGGATGCGCTCGCCGGCGCGCGCGGCCAGTGGTCCCCAGGCCCCGCCGCAGACCGCCTCGCTCCACGCCTCGAGATAGTGCATCCCCGGCGCTAGCAGCCACGGCAGCGAGCTGGCGATCAGCACGTGCTCGAAGTCGCCGTCGAGGCAGTCGGAGACCCACTGCCACTCGTCCTCGTCGAGCATCGAGCGGGCGTCCTCCCGGAGGCAGCGCCCGGCACGCGAGTCGACCACCAGCAGTCGCGTGCCGTCGAGGTCGCGGTGGTAGCTCCAGCGGACGCCGTCGGTCGTGTGCGCCGAGCGGTGGGCGAACTCGCGCAGCAGCGACTCCGCGTCACCCGCCTCGTGGCAGCGCCGCAGCAGCCCGTCGCGGTCCTGCTCCTCGGGACTGAGGTTGCCCGCGTGCTGGTAGACCCAGTACGACATGATCGCGCCGACGATGTGCTCCTCCCACCAGCCGGTGGCGCGCATCTGCTCGACCCAGGCCGCCGAGATGTTCCAGTCGTCGTGGACGTCGTGGTCGTCGAAGATCATCGCGCTGGAGACCGTCGACAAGAGCCAGCGGATCACCGGATCGCTCCACGACTCGCGGTAGAGGCGGGTGTACTCCTCGAAGTCGAACGCGATCGGCCCGGGCTGCTTGTCGATGTCGCGGCGCTGCTCGACGAACTCGCGCGTCTGCGGCGAGACCTCGTCGGCGTAGACCTGGTCGCCGAGCAGTAGCAGCAGCTCGGGCCACTCGTCTGGGTCCTGATGCGTCATCCGCAGCGCGAGCGCACGCAACGGGTCGAGCTCGCGGCCGTCGTCGTGGTCGTCCTTGCGCAGCGTGTACGGCTCTTCGTGCGGAGCGCCGACACGGCACGAGCCGAAGAAGATCCGTAGCGGCGGAGGCCTGGGGCGAGTGTGGAAGCTCGACGGGGGGAACGGCGAGTCGGCGAGCGGCCAGACTTGCTCGCCGTCGAGCTCGACCTTGTACTCGTAGCGCTCGGCAGGCTCGAGGCCCTCGGCGCGCACGACGGCGTAGTGGTGGCCGGCGACGGTGAAGGTCTGGGTCTTGGTGCCGAGCACCGCGACTTCGCATGCGCTATCGGTCTCGACCCAGACCACCGCACAGGTGTCGCCGACGTAACGCAGCAGCGGACCGAGGACCAGGTTCGGCATGCCTTTCGCCTACCCAGGCGGCTTCTTTCAAAGCATCGGAATGGCGCGGGTTAGGATCGAACGATGAGGATGCGCGCAGCGGTGCTCGAGCAGTTCGGCCAGCCCCTGGCGGTGCAGGAGGTCGAGCTGGAGGAGCCGCGCGCGGGCGAGGTGCTGGTGCGGCTGGAGGCCTGCGGCGTCTGCCACACCGACATGTACACGGCCTCCGGCGCCGACCCGTCCGGCTACGCGCCGGCGGTGCTTGGCCACGAGGGCGCGGGGATCGTCGAGAAGGTCGGCGAGGGCGTGGCGCTGGTCAAGGAGGGGGACCGTGTCGTGACGCTGTTCTCGCCGCAGTGCGGCGAGTGCGTCCACTGCCTCAGCCCGAGGACCAATCTCTGCATGGCTATCCGCGCGGAGCAGAACAAGGGCCACCTCCCGGACGGCAGCGTGCGACTGGCGCGGCCCGGCGGTGGCGAGCCGATCCGTCACTTCATGGGCACCTCGACGTTCGCCGAGTACACGGTGATGCCGGAGATCGCGCTGGCGGTCGTCAGCCCGGAGGCGCCGCCGGACCGTGCCTGCGTGTTCGCCTGCGGGCTGTCGACCGGGCTCGGCGCGGCGATGAACACCGCGGCGGTGGAGCCTGGCTCGACCTGCGTGATCTTCGGCGCCGGCCTCGTTGGGTTGGGCGCCGTCGCCGGCTGCCGTCTCCAGGGCGCCGAGCGGATCGTCTGCGTCGATCTCTCCGAGGAGCGGCTCGAGCTGGCGCGCGGCCAGGGCGCGACCGAGACGATGATCGGCGGCCCCGACACCGTCGAGCGGATCGTCGAGTCGACCGGTGGCTTCGGCGCCGACTACACCTTCGAGGCGACCGGCAACGTCGCCGTGATGCGCCAGGCCGTCGAGGCCGCGCGGATGGGCTGGGGGCTCTGCACCGTCGCTGGGGTCGCCGGCAAGGGCGAGACGCTCGACATCGTGCCGCGCTTCCTGATCACCGGCCGCCGCGTCGCGGGTTCGTCGTTCGGCGGTGTCAAGGGCCGCGACCAGGTACCGCAGCTCGTCGACCGCTACCTCAACGGCGAGATCGACGTCGATCCGCTGATCTCGCACCACCTGACACTCGACGAGGTCAACCGCGGCTTCGAGCTGATGGAGGCCCAGAACGGCATCCGCAGCGTGATCGAGTTCGGCTAGGCGCTCTCGTCGCCGGCCGGCGTCTCGATCTCGCGCTTGAGGATCTTGCCGGTCGGGCCCTTCGGCAGCTCGTCGAGGAACCAGACGTGGCGCGGGTACTTGTAGGCCGCGACCTCGCCCTTGACGTAGTCGCGGATCTCGTCGGCGCTCGCCTCGCCGCCCTCGTTGAGCACGACGGCGGCTCCGACCTCCTCGCCGAGCTCGTCGTGGGGGACGCCGAGCACCGCCGCCTCCAGCACCGCCGGATGGCCGTAGAGGACCTCCTCGATCTCGCGCGGGTAGACGTTGTAGCCGCCGCGGATGATCATGTCCTTCTTGCGGTCGACGATGAAGAAGTAGCCGTCTTCGTCGACGGTCGCGACGTCGCCGCTCTTGAACCAGCCGTCGGCGTCGATCGCCTCGGCGGTCGCGTCGGGCCGCTGCCAGTAGCCCTTCATCACGTTGTGGCCGCGGATCGCGATCTCGCCCGGCTCGCCCTGGGGGACCTCGTTGCCCGCGTCGTCGATCGCCTTCATCTCGACGCCCTCGATCGGCGTCCCGATCGAGCCGGCCTTGCGCTCCATGTGCGGGTGGTTGAACGAGGCGACCGGCGAGGTCTCCGACAGCCCGTAGCCCTCGAGGATCTTGCAGTCGAACGCCTCCTCGAAAGCGCGCAGCGTCTCGACCGGAAGCGACGCGCCGCCGGAGACGCAGACGCGCAGCGACGAGGTGTCGTAGCGGTCGCGGTCGGGCACGGCGAGCATCGCGTTGTACATCGTCGGCACGCCCTCGAAGATCGTGATCCGGTCGCGCTCGAGGATCTCCAGTGCCTTCGCCGGGTCGAAGCGCGGGATCAGCGACACCATCGCCCGCGCGTTGATCGCGACGTTCATTGTGCAGCTCTGGCCGAACGAGTGGAACAGCGGCAGCGCGCCGAGCAGCCGGTCGTCCTCGTTGACGACGATCACCGAGTCGGTCGCGACGCGGCAGTTGGTCAGCATGTTCGAGTGCGTCAGCTCGGCGCCCTTGGGGCTACCGGTCGTGCCCGACGTGTAGAGGATCACGGCGGTGTCGCTCTCGTCGCGGTCGACCGTCTCGCGCGCCGGCTCCGCCTCGCCGAGCCGCTGCTCGAACTCGCCCGGCGTGACGACGAACGTCTCGACGTCGAGCCCGTCCGCGCCCTCCCGTGCCGCCTCCTCGAACCCATGCCACGCGATCAGCGCCTTCGCGCCCGGGTCCTCGAGGTAGTACTTGACCTCACGTCCCTTAAGCAGCACGTTCATCGGCACCACGACCGCCCCCAGCCGCAGCACCCCGTAGTACGCCACCGGGAAGTACGGCACGTTCGGCAGCATGATCCCGACCCGGTCCCCAGGCCCGACCCCCGCCGCCTTCAGCATCCCCGCCACCCGCGCGCTCCCCTCGTCCAGCGCCGCGTAGCTCAGTTCAACGTCGTCGAGCTTGAACGCCGTCTTCTCCGCGCTCCGCTCCACCGCCGCGGCCAGGATGCTCGCCAGGTTCATACGTCCTCCGCTCCTCCTCGATTCCCTTGCGAGGAACCTACTGCCCCCCACCGGCTCGGTCCACGCGCCGAGTTCGGCTAGTCGACATCCCAGGTGGCGTCGAGTCCTTCTGTGGCCCAGTGGTAGAGGGTCTCAGGAGCGATGTCTGCCTCGTTGGGCCAGACGATCGTCCCGAGGCCAAGACGTACCCGCGCGAAATAGGCGGGATCCTTCAATGGGGCGAATACGCCCTTCCACTCGAACCCGGAGAAATCGACCTCGCCCTCAGCGCCATCCTCGAAGCCAACAAGCAGTCGGTGGTCGCCGATCACCTTGACGCTCGTCGTGTCAACCAGCTTGTACATGGACGATATGCTATCGAAGGGGCTCGATCTTGGTTAGGTCCTGGCCGGCTCGGGCGCGCTCCCAGTTGGCGAGCAACTCGCTCCGATGCAGTGCGGCCCAGCGCCGCACCAGCTCCAGCTGACGAGCCGGAAGGGATCCGTTGGCGATAGCAAGCGTCTTCATATCGATTTTGGCTGTGTGTTCTGCGTACGTGGCATGGAAATGCGGAGGGCTGTGATCGCTGAAGTACATCGTGATCACGATTCCGTAGAAGCGGCTGATCTGAGGCATTCCACCACCGTCCCGACACGCGACTGACGCGTGGGGACGCTCGGGTGACGGAAGTGCGACAGGAGGCGGGCGCCCCTGTTGCACTCGCCCCTAGAGCAGCGAGGCGAGGGAGGTGCCGACGTCCTTGACGACGTCGAAGAGGGGTGAGGGGAAGATGCCGAGGAAGATGGTGGCGGCGGCCGCGATGAGGGCGACGGCGGTGATCTCGGGGGTGGCGCGGGGGTCGGCCTCGGGGGACCAGCCGCGGAGTGGCTTGACGGTGCGTGGCGGGATGGTCGGGAGGGTGATCTCGACGCGGTCCATCCACATGATCGCGACGACGCGCAGGTAGTAGGCGAGCGAGATCATCGAGCCGACGACGATCACGATCCCGAGCCAGGCGTAGTCGCCGGCCACGGAGGCGTCGATCAAATAGAACTTTCCGATGAAGCCGGCCGTGGCGGGGAAGCCGGCGAGGCCGAGCATCGCGATCGTCATCGGCCAGGCGAGCAGCGGGGCGGCGCGCGAAAGGTCGCGCAGCGACTCGATGTCGTCACCGTGCTCGGACACCCGCTCGCGTGCGATCACGACGGCGAACGCGGCGACGTTCATCACGAGATAGGCGGCGAGGTAGAAGACGGTTGCCTGGAGGCCGAGCTGGGTGCCGACAACGACGCCCGCCAGCATGTAGCCGGCCTGGGCGACGCCGGACCATCCCAGTAGCCGCTTCAGCGAGCGCTGGACGATCGCGCCGGCGTTGCCGATCAGGATCGTCGCGGTGGCGAGCGCGGCGAGCGCCGGCGCCCAGTCGTCCTGAAGGTCGAGCAGCGTGCCGCCGAACAGCCGCAGGACGATCGCGAACGCCGCGGCCTTGGTCGCGACGGCCATGAAGGCAGTGACCGGGGTCGGGGCGCCCTGGTAGACGTCGGGCGTCCACTGATGGAACGGCGCGACCGAAGCCTTGAAGGCGAGGCCGACGGCGGCGAGGGCTGACATGTCCGAAGCGTCAAAGCCACACGCACAAAGCTCGCTCGTCGTCGGCCTCGGCGAGTTGATCGAGCGGCACGGCGGCGTGGTGGCGCAGTGGGATTCGAAGGCCGATCGCCTGACCGTCTGGGACACCACCCAGGCGCCGATCCCCGTGCGCAACGGCCTGGCGGCCATGCTCGGCCTCTCCGAGCACCAGGTGCGGCTGGTGACGCCGTTCATCGGCGGCGGCTTCGGCCCGAAGATCATGAT
>CBFGZN010000007.1:0-28412 GCA_965653255.1 uncultured Solirubrobacterales bacterium
GCCGTTCGCGCCGTCGATGACGATCGCGCCGACCAACACGGAGCGCGATGGCGCATCGGGTCTCGACGTCGATCTCGAGGTGCCCCAAGATGGGTTGCTCGATACGGAGGGGCTCGCGACGTCCCATCTGAAGAAGACGGTCGTAGAGCTTCCCGAGGGGTTCTCGGTGAATCCGTCGGCGGCGACAGGGTTGCAGGCGTGCTCGGACGCGCAGATGGCCAAGGAGCGGTTGACCGCCCCGGACTGCCCGGACGCCTCGAAGCTGGGGGCCGTGACGGTGACGTCCCCGCTGGTCGATCAGCCGCTGTCCGGACACATGTATCTCGGCGAGCCGAAGTCGACCGACCCGGCGTCGGGGGAGATGCTGCGGCTGTGGGTCGCTGTGCGCAACGACGAGCTTGGCCTGTCGGCCAAGCTGCCGGGCTCCACGGTGGCCGATCCATCGACCGGTCGGTTGACGGCGACCTTCGACCAGAATCCGCGGGTCCCGTTCGACTCGCTGGAGGTCGATCTCAAGGGCGGCGGCCATGGTGTGCTGGCCAACCCGCGGGACTGTGGCGAGGAGGCCGTCTCGGCGACGTTGTCGCCGTGGAGCGGCACCACGCCCGTAGAGGAGAGCACCGACACGACGATCGGCGGCGACTGCTCGGAAAAGTTCGCTCCGAAGCTCGACGCGGGTAGCTCCAACGGTCAGGGGCGTGGCTCTGGCGGGGTCTATAGCTTCAAGTTCTCGCGTGAGGATGGTGAGCAGTGGCTGCGTGGTTTGACCGCGACACTCCCGAAGGGGTTGCTGGCGTCTGTGAAGGATGTGCCGCTCTGCTCGAACGCTGCTGCCGACGCGGGCAACTGTCCGGCCGACAGCAAGATCGGTGTCGTCGATGCGAAGGCTGGTGTGGGTGATCCGTTCGTGTTGGAGCGCAAGGGCGAGGTGTTTCTGACCGAGGGCTATAAGGGCGGCGAGTACGGCCTGGCCGTGAAGGTTCGTCCGGTCGCTGGCCCGTTCCGCGGCGCGATGGAGCTGTCGCCGATCATCGTGCGTCAGGCGATCCATGTGGATCGCAGCACGGCTCAGGTGACGGCGATCTCGGATCCGTTCCCGATCATCCATCACGGGATCCCGCTTAGGGTGCGTGAGGTCAACGTGCTCGTGAACCGGTCCGGGTTCATGCTCAACC
The DNA here is from genome assembly GCA_965653255.1 of uncultured Solirubrobacterales bacterium. Classification (GTDB taxonomy): domain Bacteria; phylum Actinomycetota; class Thermoleophilia; order Solirubrobacterales; family Thermoleophilaceae; genus JAAYBF01. Next base: position 1,176 of record CBFGZN010000007.1, read on the forward strand.
CCTCCGATTGCGCTGCCAAGCAGACCGGCGCTGAGCTGCTGTCGACAGAGGGCACGACCAGCAGCCAAGCCGACCCGTTCCAGGTGTCGGGCTGCGGCGGGTTGGCGTTTGAGCCCAAGCTCGCGTTGAGCCTGACGGGTCGCCGGCAGACGACGACGGGCAAGCATCCCGGCATTCGCGCGCAGGTGACTCAGCAGGGCGTTTCGGAGGCGGGGATCGAGAAGGCTGTGGTGCGGTTGCCGAAGAGCTTGGCTTTGGATCCGAACAATGCGCAGGCGTTGTGTGAGTTCGAGGACGGCACCAAGCCGGATCTTGAGGATCATTGTCCGGCGGGGTCGATCGTGGGGCGTGCGCGGGCCAGGACGCCTTTGCTCAAGGACGATTTGGTCGGGAATGTGTATTTCGTCAAGAACGTTCGCAAGGACCCGACTACCGGGAACTTGATTCGGACGTTGCCGATGATCGTCGTCGCGTTGCGTGGCGAGATCGCGGTCAATCTCCGTGGCGAGTCCGACACGACCAACAGCGGCAAGCTCGTCAACACGTTCAACAACGTGCCCGATGCGCCGATCAGTCAGTTCAACCTCAACATCAAGGGCGGGCTCAGCGGGATCATCGCCGTGACCCGTACCCGCAGAGCGAAGATCAACCTCTGTGCTGGCCGTCATGTCGCGGAGGCTGACATGGACGGTCACAACGGCCGTCGTCACGATCGCGATGTTCGGATGAAGACGCCGTGCACGAGGAAGCAGACGAGGGCCGCTAAGCGCCAGGTCAGGCGCGCGGCGGCCGGACGGGGCCGATAAGGGGCGGGTGCGGGTCGGCTGGCGCCGGGTGGGCTGTCCGGGCTGAGGCGGTGGCGCTCTTGGTCGGCGAGTTGGTGGGGCGGCTGGCCAAGCGGCGGTCTGAGTTCGAGCGGACCGTTTTCGCTCGGGTGTGCGCGGTTTCGGACCCTGTCGACGTTCGCGACCCCTCGTATTCGGAGGGGTTGCGTGGTGCGGTGTCGGTCGCGGTCGCCTACGCGCTGGATTGCATCGAGGACAGCGAGCCCGGCCGGCGGGAGATACCGACTGCGTTGCTGGCCCAGGCGCGCCACGCGGCGCGCAGCGGCGTCGAGCTCGACACGGTCGTGCGACGTTATGTGGCCGGCTATTCGTTGTTGTCGGAGTTGATGCTGGAGGAGGCTCAGCGCGCGGGAGTCGAAAGCGAGGACCAGCGCTGGCTGACCCGCTCCCAGGCAGCGGTGTTCGACCAGGTCACAGAAGCAGCCGCCGATGCCTACCGCGACGAGATATGCGCCCAGGCGCGGTCGAAACGCGACCGGCGCATCGAGAGCGTCCGCCGACTGTTGGTCGGCGAACTGATCGACATACCCGACCTCGACTACGACCTCGACGGCTGGCACATCGCAGCGATCGCCACCTCCCCAGACGCCGACGGTCCGCTCCGCGACCTCGCCGACGCGCTCGACTGCCATGCGCTGCTGCTGCCAGACGTGGAAGGCACGACCTGGGCGTGGCTAGGGGCACACGACAAGCGCGACCCATGCCATATCAACCAGATCGCCGAAGCGACCTGGAACAACGAGACCGCGGTCGCGCTCGGCGAACCATGCAACGGCCTACCGGGATGGCGCTTCACCCACCGCCAAGCCGCAGCGGCACTCCCACTCGCCCGCCGCGCACCCGGACAAATCACCCGCTACGCAGACGTCGCGCTACTCGCCACCGCACTCGCCGACGACCTCCTCAACGAATCGCTGCAAACCATCTTCATCGCCCCGCTGAACGAAACCGCCAACAGCAGCAACAACACGCTGCTCGACACCCTACGCGCCTACTACACCGCCGACCGCCAAATCTCCTCAACAGCAGCAGCACTCGGCATCACCCGCCAAACAGTCACCAACCGCCTCCACACCATCGAACAACGACTCCAACGCCCACTAGGCACTTGCACCACAGAACTCGAGCTCGCACTACGCCTGGCCGATTGCCCTTAGGCAGCGCCAGCCATGGCGGCGCCAAGGGTGCCGCCGGTCCCGTACTATGAGCGCCGGGTGATGGGCATGTTGCGATATCGGGTGGCGGCGCTGGTCGCCGCGCTGCTTGCGGTCACGGCGATCGGTTGCGGTGGTGGCGACGACGACGGCGACAAGCCGCAGGCCGCGGACGTCCCCGCGGGCGCGGTTGCGGTCGTCGGCGAGACGGAGGTCCGCAAGGCGGAGCTCGATCGGCAGGTCGCGATGCTGACGCGGCAGCAGCGGCAGGCCAACGCCAATGCTCCGACCGCCGAGCAGCGCAAGCAGATCGCGGCGCAGGCGCTCTCGCAGCTGCTGCAGCGTGAGGCGATCGAGCAAGAGGCCGCCGAGCGCGGGATCGAGGTTTCGAACGCGGAGGTGCGGCGCACCTGGAACGCGACGGCGCGGCGGCAGTTCAAGACCAAGCAGGCGCTGCGCCGCTTCCTCGGCGGCCAGAGGGTCGCGGACATCCTGGCTCAGCTGCGTTTGCAGGTCCTCTCCGAGCGGATCGCCGAGCAGGTCTCGAAGGAGGCGGGCGGCGGCAAGGCCGGCACCGAGGCCGTCAAGGAGTTCCAAGAGAAGTTCCAGCAGCGCTGGCAGGACAAGACGGCCTGCAGCGGCGAGTACGACCTGCCCAGCTGCGGCTAAGCCAGGCCGGGGAGAGCCAGCAGCCGCTCGAGCTCGGGCAGCGTGCGCTCGGGGCCGCGGTGGAGGACGGCCGTCATCCCGACGGCCTCCGCGCCGGCGCAATTCTCACGTAGGTCGTCGACGAAGACGCACTCCGCCGGCGTGACCCCGGTCCGCTCGGCGGCGAGCAGGTAGATCTCCGCCTGCGGCTTGTGCAGACCGACCTCGCCGGAGATGACGATCGCGTCGAACAGCTCGTCGAGGGCGGCGCGGTCGTAGATGTCGGCGCCGACCGAGTTGGAGATCAGGCCGGTGCGGATCCCGGACCGCCGGGCACGGCGAACCGCCTCGACCATCGCCGGCTCCGGGCCGATGCCGGCAAAGATCCGGTCCATCAGACCCTCGGCGTCTGCCACGCCGAGCAGCGGCGCCAGGTGCGCGCCGAACTCGTCGGCGCCGATCTGGGCCGTCTCCAGCTTGCGCAGCTCCGCCCGCGTCTCGGGGCTCGATCGCAGCAGTTCGGCGAACGCATCCGGTGCCAGCCCCTCCGCCTCGCAGAACGCCCGGAACGACTGGAAGACGTTGGTCGTCAGCACCCCTCCGAAGTCGACCAGCAGGCCGCGGATCTTCTGTTGCTCTCCCGTCACTCGGATGCATCCCTCGCGTTGCGGGAGTCTTCCTGATCGAGAGACCGGTCGGCGATCTGGAGGTGCGATCCACATTGGAGCGGCTCGACGGCGAGGTGGAGGCTTTGCGCAAAGCGACCTATGCGGAAGGTGGAGAGCGATGAGCGAGCCTAGACGATATGCTATGCGGGGATGTGCGACGTGAATATTGAAGACAGGATCTTTTGAGCTGCTAGGCGAGCAACTGCTGCCGTATGAGCTGCTTGATCGCGTGGTGGAGGAGTATGGAGTGCAGCGCTCCGAGGCGGCCAGGCTTACTCGCAAAGTCATCGGCGAGAGGGGCACCCCCAACCTCGCGGCCGCGCGGCGTCATATCGAGCGGCTACGTCACCTACGCGGCTAGCAGGAAGGTCGCTAGCCGGCGAGGGCGATCTCGTGGGCCTTCTCGGCGAGGACGGGAACGCCTTCGTCGAAGAAGGCCATGAAGGAGTCGTCGCTGTTGCCGGCGATGAAGCGCTCGTAGTTGCCCTCCATGAAGACGGCGGCCTTCCAGAGGGCGAGGGCTTGGTACCAGTGGAGGGCGTGCATCGAGCGGCCTGAGCGCTGCTCGTAGCGGGCGATCAGCTGCTCGCGCGAGGGGAAGCCCTGCTGGCGGGTGACGCCTGAGAGCGAGCTGAACATGGTGTCGTCGGGATCGTCGGGCGCGACCCAGGTGACGGTCATGTAGCCGAGGTCGGCGAGCGGGTCGCCGATCGTCGCGAGCTCCCAGTCGAAGACCGAGACGACGCGGGCGGGCGGATCGTCGGCGACCATCACGTTGCCGAGCCGGTAGTCGCCGTGGACGATCGTCGCCGGCGGCGACTCGGGCAGGTTCGCCGCCAGCCAGTCGCCGACCTCGGCGACGATCGGCAGCTCGCGCGTCTTGTTGTGCTCCCACAGGCCGGTGAAGCGCCGCAGCTGGCGCTCGAGATAGCCGCTCGGCTTGCCGAAGCCCTCGAGCCCGGCGGCCTGCCAGTCGACGGCGTGGATCTCGACGAGCGCGTCGATCAGCTCCTCGCCGATCTGCGCCCGCTGCTCCGGCGTGTCGAGCGCCGGCGGGATCTCGCCGGTGATGACGGTCCCGCGCACCTCCTCCATCACGTAGAACGGCACCCCGAGCACCGACTCGTCGTCGCAGACCGCGAGCACGCGCGGCACGCGCGCCGCGGTGCCGGCGAGTGCCGTCAGCAGGCGCGCCTCGCGCAGGACGTCGTGGGCCGAGGGTGGTAGCGGCGGCCGGGGCGGGCGGCGCAGGACGAACCGGTCGTCGCCGCGGCGCACGAGGTAGGTGACGTTCGAATGGCCGTCGCCGACGCGCTCGGCCTCGATCGGGCCTGCGCCGAGCCCAGCGCCGTCGAGGAACTCGGCCAGCGGCTCGCGCACCAGCAGCGGCGCCAGCTCCAGCGCGGCCGCCTGCTCTGCAGTCTCCACGATCTCCTCGGCTCCCATGGTGCGCATCCTCCCAGAGGTGCGCCCCGGACATCCGATAGGGCCGTATGGCCCTATACGGTACTAGGACCATGCCTCCAAAGAGGGTCACCGCTAGACAACTCAGAGCACATTGCCTTGAGCTTCTCGACGAGGTCGCTGAGACGGGGCGACCGCTGGAGATCACCAAGCGGGGTCAAGTCATCGCTCGGCTCGAGGCCCCGGACTCGGAAATTCGTGATCTGAGGGGCAGCGTCCTGCTCCATTTGACCGACGACGAGCTGGTCGATGCTTCGATGGGGCCGTGGGACATCGAAAGCTGACCGCGCGCCGTAGCACCCGTGTGCCCAGCTATTGGAACTTTCTCCACCGACTTGCTAGCCTTCCTCGTCTCGAAAGTCCACAAATTTGACTGGGAATAAGGGGTTATGACAAGGATTCGCATCACGAGCCTCATCGTGGGGCTGCTCGCGCTCAGCGCTCTGGTCGTCGCCGGTTGCGGCTCGGACGACAGCAGCGGTAGCGACGGCAGCGGCGGCAAGATCGCGCTGGTCGCCTACTCGACGCCGCAGCAGGCCTACGAGGACGCGGTGATCCCCGGCTTCCAGAAGACGACGGACGGCGAGGGCGTCGAGTTCTCGACCTCGTTCGGCGCATCCGGCGACCAGCGGCGCGCGGTCGAGGGTGGCCTGCCGGCCGACGTCGTCGCTTTCTCGCTGCAGCCGGATATGACCAAGACGGTCGACGCCGGACTCGTCGCTGAGGACTGGAACTCCGACGAGTACAAGGGCATGGTCACTGACTCGGTCGTCGTGCTCTCGGTGCGCCCCGGCAACCCGAAGAACATCAAGGGCTGGAACGACCTCGTCCGCGACGACGTCGACATCATCACCCCGAACCCCGCGACCTCGGGTGGCGCGAAGTGGAACATCATGGCCGCCTACGGCTCGCAGATCGAGCAGGGCAAGTCCGAGCAGGAGGCGCTCGACTTCGTCAAGCAGGTGCTCGCCAACACCTCCGTCCAGGACGACAGCGCGCGCGATTCGCTGCAGACCTTCGCCGGTGGCAAGGGCGACGTACTGATCGGCTACGAGAACGAGGCGATCCAGGCCAAGGACGAGGACATCGAGCTCGAGTACGTGATCCCCGACGAGACGATCCTGATCGAGAACCCGATCGCGGCGACGACCGACAGCTCCGACGCCGCGCAGAAGTTCGTCGACTACACGCGCACCGACGCCGCGCAGCAGCTGTTCGCCGACCGCGGCTACCGGCCGGTCGTGAAGTCGGTGCTCGAGTCCAACCGCGACAAGTTCCCGGAGCCGAGCGCGCTGTTCACGATCGAGAAGTTCGGCGGCTGGGACAAGGTCGAGACCGACTTCTTCGACGAGGAGAACGGGTCGATCTTCGAGATCCAGCGCGAGCTGGGGAACCCGACCGAGTAGGGCTGGGGGCGAGGCCGCCGTATGGCAGCCAACGACGCGACGGTAGCCCCGCCGCCGAGGGTGAGCATCCGCTCGCCCTTCGGCGGCGAGCTGCTTTCCAGGGGCGTGGTGACGCTATGGCTCACCGTCATCGTCCTGATCCCGCTGGCGGCCGTCCTCGAGCACTCGCTCCAGGACGGCCTCGGCGAGTTCTGGGAGGCGATCACCGAGCCGGAGTCGATCGCTGCGATCCGCCTGACGCTGATCTCGTCGCTGATCATCGTCGCGGTCAACGCGACGATGGGAACGCTGATCGCCTGGGTGCTTGTGCGCGACGACTTCCGCGGCAAGGGGATCGTCAACTCGCTGATCGACCTGCCGTTCGCGCTGCCGACGATCGTCGCCGGCCTGACGCTGCTCGCGCTCTACGGGCCGAACAGCCCGATCGGCGCCAACCTCGCCTACACCAAGGCGGCGATCGTGCTGGCGCTGCTGTTCGTGACGCTGCCGTTCGTCGTGCGCGCCGTGCAGCCGGTGCTGATCGAGGTCGACCGCGAGATGGAGGAGGCGGCCGCGTCGCTCGGCGCGTCGCGGCGGAGGATCTTCCGCAGCGTGCTGCTGCCGAACCTGACGCCGGCGATCGTCGCCGGCTGCGCGCTGGCGTTCGCCCGCGCGCTCGGCGAGTACGGCTCGCTCGTCCTGATCACGGGCAACATCCCGTTCAAGACCCAGGTCGCGTCGGTCTACATCTTCGGGCGGATCGAGAGCGACGCGCCGACCAGCGCCGCCGCCGTGTCGATCTTCCTGCTGTGCTGTCGGTCGCGCTGCTGTTCGTCCTCAACCTCGTCGCCAAGTGGAGCAGCAGGCATGTCAACGGCTAGCCCCGGTTCCGGCGAAGGACGCGCCCAGCGCTACGGGCTGCGGATCGTCGCGCTCGGCTACCTCGCGGCACTGCTGGTCATCCCCGTGACGATCATCTTCTTCCGCACCTTCGAGGACGGGCTCGGCCCGCCGCTCGAGGCGATCACCAGCCCCGACGGCGTCCACGCCTTCTGGCTGACGATCGTCTGCGTCGGGATCGCCGTGCCGCTCAACACGATCTTCGGCATCCTCGCCGCGCTCGTCCTGGTGCGCCAGAAGTTCCGCGGCAAGATGATCCTCAACACGATCATCGACCTGCCGTTCGCGATCTCGCCGGTCGTGATCGGGCTGGCGCTGCTGCTCGTCTACGGCCGCCAGGGCTGGATCGGCCAGGACCTGCTCGACGCCGGCATCCAGGTCATCTTCTCGACGCCCGGAATGGTGCTGGCGACGATCTTCGTCTCGCTGCCGTTCGTCGTGCGCGAGACGATGCCCGTGCTGCAGGAGATCGGCGACGAGCAGGAGCAGGCGGCGAGCACGCTCGGGGCCAACGCCTGGCAGACCTTCTGGCGTGTGACGCTGCCGGCGATCCGCTGGGGTGTCGCCTACGGCGTCGTGCTCGCGACAGCACGGGCGCTCGGCGAGTACGGCGCGGTCAGCGTCGTCGCCGGCCGGATCTCCGGCGAGACCGAGACGCTGCCGCTGTTCGTCGAGAACGAGTTCACCAACTTCAACCTCGCCGGCGCCTACGCGGCCGCGATCGTGCTGGCGCTGCTGGCACTCGTCGTGCTGTTCGGCATGAACCTCTTCAAGCGCAAGGAGACGGAGGCATGAGCGACGGAAACGGCATCGCGGTCGAGGGCGTCGAGAAGCGGTTCGGCACCTTCGAGGCGCTGAAGGGCGTTTCGCTCGACGTTCCGAACGGCTCGCTGACAGCTCTGCTCGGACCGAGCGGCAGCGGAAAGTCGACGCTGCTGCGGGTGATCGCCGGGCTCGAGGTCCCCGACGCCGGGCACGTGCGGATCGACGGCGAGGACGTCACCGGCGTCGCGCCGCAGCGGCGCGGGATCGGCTTCGTCTTCCAGCACTACGCGGCGTTCAAGCACATGACGGTCGAGCGCAACATCGGCTTCGGGCTGAAGATCCGCAAGAAGCCGAAGGAGGAGATCGCCGCGAAGGTCGACGAGCTGCTGAAGCTCGTTCACCTCGACGGCTTCGCGCACCGCTACCCGTCCGAGCTGTCCGGCGGCCAGCGCCAGCGGATGGCGCTCGCGCGTGCTTTGGCGGTCGAGCCCGAGGTGCTGCTGCTCGACGAGCCGTTCGGTGCGCTCGACGCGACCGTGCGCAAGGAGCTGCGCACCTGGCTGCGCCGCCTCCACGAGGACGTCCACGTGACCACCATCTTCGTCACCCACGACCAGGAGGAGGCGATGGACGTCGCCGAGCAGATCGTGGTGATGAACGACGGCCGGATCGAGCAGGTGGGCAACCCGGTTGAGCTCTACGAGCGGCCGTCGAACGAGTTCGTGATGGGCTTCGTCGGCGAGGTCAACAAGCTCGGCGACGACCTCGTCCGCCCGCACGACATCCAGATCCTGCTCGAGCCCGACGGCACCACCCAGGAGGGCCAGATCGAGCGCGTCGCCCACCTCGGCTTCGAGGTCCGCGTCGAGCTGGTGCTGGACGACGGCCGGCGGCTGGCGGTCCAGACGACGCGCCAGGACGCCGAAGAGCGCGAGCTGGAGTCGGGGCAGATCGTCTATTTGCGGCCCGACCGCGAGCGCCGTTTCGCCGGCGCCTGAAGCATTCTTGGGGCCATGACCCCGAGGATCGTTCGAGCGAGCTTCAGCGACGCTGCCAGGCGCCGGGCTCTGACGTGAGCGAGGCGACCTGCTTGGGCAGCTTGCCGGAGGCGATGTCGGCGAGCGTGACGTGCTCGAGGACGTCGCGGAGGCTGGCCCGGAGGGCGACCCAGACGTCGCGCAGCGCCTCGGCGTTGCCGGCGTAGTCGAGCTCCTCAGGCTTCTCGCCGCGGACGCTGGCGAGCGGCCCCTCGGCGGCGCGGAAGACGTCGGCGACGCTGACGTCCTCGGCCGGCTGGGCGAGCCAGTAGCCCCCCTCGGGGCCGCGGCGGCTGTTGACCAGGCCGCCGACGCGCAGGTCGACGAGGATGTTCTCGAGGAACTTCAGCGGGATCCCCTGGGCGTCGGCGATCCGCTCGCCCTTCATCGGGCTGTTCGAGTCGTTGGCGTTCGCGGCGAGCTCGATCGCGGCGCGGACTGCGTAGTCGGCCTTGGCGGAGACGCGCATACGCTGCCCATTGTTCACCACTTCGTGTCTAAAGTGTCGAGAGATGCGTTTGTCGCGGCCGGTACTCGTCGCAATCGCCGCCTTTGCGGTGGCGGCTGTCGGGGCGCCTACCGCCAGTGCTGCTACAGCGCAGGTCGGCATCGCCGACTTCCGCTTCAGTCCGACGTACACGCGCGTCGAGCCAGGCGACAGCGTCCTCTGGACCCAGCGCGGCAGCCTGCACACCGTCACCTCGCGCGCGGGGGCTCCAGAGTCGTTCAACTCGGGCGAGCTCGCGACCGGGCAGACCTTCACGCGAGCCTTCCCGACGGCTGGCCGTTATGCCTACCACTGCACGATCCATTCGTTCATGCGCGGCGTGGTGCAGGTCGGCGCCGACACGATCGCGCCGAAGCCGACCAAGCTGAAGGCGAAGCTGGGCAAGTCGAGCGCGCGGATCTCGTTCCGACTGCCCGAGGCGTCGAAGGTATCGGCCACGCTGGTCGTCAAGGGCAAGCCGAGGAAGGTCCTGCGGCGGGCGAAGGCGCGCAACCTGCAGGATGGGGCGCGCTCGTTGACGATTCGCGTCGCGGGGCTCGCCGCCGGCCACTACCGCGTGACGGTGAAAGCCGTCGATCCCGAGGGCAACGTGGGCTCAGCGGTCGTTGCGTTGAAGATTCCGGTGGCTGACTGAGCGCAGCACGGGACCGCCGGCGACTCGCCCGGCCGCGTGGGCCCTGTAGTCGCCGAGCTTCAGCGGGTGCTTGACGCGAATCAGCGCGACCTTGCGTTTGCCGGCGGCGAGGTTGAAGCGGCGGCTCTTGCCGACGACCTTGCCGCCGCGACGGCGCAGTGTGACCTGGACGCGACGGACGTTGGCGCCGCGGGCCCTGACGGCTACGCGCACCGGGCGGCCAGGGCGGGCCCGCCTGAGCCCGCGCGGCTTGCCGACGATCAGCCGGGCGTTGCTGCTGACCGTGGCGCCGGTGGCGTCGAGTGCGACGCGGACCGGCAGCGCGGCCTTGATCGACGTCAGATTGACTGCGCCGGTGCTGCGCTGGAGGCCGTAGACGGTCGTCCCGGAACTGACTTGAATCCGGTAGCGCGAGGCAGTCGTGGCGTGGGCGGCGATCGGCTCGAGCGTCCGCTCGACGGTGTGTGGCTGGCCGTCGAGAGTGACGGGGATCGGCGTCACCTGATTGCCGAGGACGCGGTTGTTGCGTGCGTCGAGCACCTGGGCGTAGAGCCAGGTCTTGGCGGGGGCGGCGGTGCCGTTGTAGGCGATCTCGACGCGTGGGGGACCGATCAGCTCCTGGTCGGCCTTGGCCTGCTCGATTGCGGCCTCGACGGCTCCGACCGCCGGGGTCGCGGCAATCAGCGCGCCGACGCCCGTCACCGGTGAGCCGGGACTGATTGTCAGCGTGCCGGAGCCGCTGCCCTGAAGTGGCGGCCGCGTTGCGAGTGGGAAGCGCGCCGAGCTGCGGCGCTGGCCGTCGTCGGCGATCCATTCGAACGCCGGGCCGGTGGCGACGTGCTTGCCGGCGAGGTGGCGGCTGAGCCAGTTCACGACGTTGTCCTCGACGAAGCCGGCGGGGCCGGTCGGCAACGTGCAGACGCCGTGGCCACCGCAGAACCAGATCATCTTCAGCGGCACGCCGTTGCGCGCGAGCGCGGCATGGTTGTCGAGTGCCTCCTGGAGGGTGAACAGCGTGTCGACGGTGCCCTGGACGATCAGCGTCGGAACGCGGATGCGGTCGATCAGCTTGTAGATGCCGCGCTCATCGAAGAAGGCGACGCTGGCGGGCGAGAAGGTGCCGGTCGCGATGCCCTCGGTGAAGGCCTGGACGATCTGCGGGTGGAGGTTGCCGTTCGCGGCCGGGCCAGGTGTGAGCAGGCCGCCGGTCGCCGAGGACGAGCCGGCCGCCATCAGCAGCGTGCCCCAGCCCTGCTTGACGGCGCCGTCGCGGTAGAGGCTGCGCAGCAGCGAATTCCAGGCGATCGTCGGCGCGATCGCGTCGACGCGGCCGTCGATCGCCGCCGTGACGAGCTGGATCGCGCCGCCGTAGCTAACGCCGCTCATCCCGACGCGCGGATCGCCGGGCTTGTCGAGCTTCGCCTCTGGCTGCCCGGCGAGCCAGTCGATCAGCGCCTGGACGTCGCGGCCCTCGAGCGCCGGCGAGTCGACGCTCGCCTGGCCGCCGGACTCGCCGAAGCCGCGGGCATCCCACGTCAGGACGTTGAAGCCGGCGCGGCGCAGCGGGCCGAGGCCGGTGTTGCCGGTCGTGTTGTCGGAAGCGCTCTCGGGATCGGTGGCGCCGGTGCCGCCCCAGCCGTGGCCGACGAGCACCGTTGGCGCCTTGCCGCCCGCCGGTAGCCCGGCGGCGGGGAAGAAGTGGGTCGAGATCGGCGTGCCGTCGAAGGAGGCGACGGTCGCGTCGCGTGCGGCCGCTGGCGCTGCGGCTGCGGCGAGGACGGCGACCGTCGCGGTCAGCGCCGCTGCATGTCTGCTTCGCACGTCACCAGGCTTACCCCGCCCGCCTAGGCTTCATGCATGCCCGAGTTGCCGGAGGTCGAGATAGCGGCGCGCCGCCTGACCACGGCGACCGGCGGCGCGACCGTCGAGTCGGCGCTTGCCCCCGGCATGGTCACGATGAAGACCTTCGACCCGCCGCTCGACACGCTGGCCGGCCGGACGCTCGACGAGATCGAGCGGCGCGGCAAGCTGTTCAAGGTCCGCTTCGGCGACCTGACGCTGCTGATTCACCTGATGTCGGCCGGCCGGCTGCAGCTGTGGGACAAGCGGGCGTCGCTGCGCGACAAGGCGTCGCGGCTGCTCGTCCGGCTCGACGGCGACCGCGAGCTGCGGCTGCGCGAGTTCGGCACCCAGCAGCGGGCGTGGGCGAAGCTGCTCGCCGCCAACGCGGTCGACGACGACCCGGCCGTCGCGACGCTCGGGCCCGAGGCCTGGCCGGCGCCCGACGCGGAGACCTTTGCCGCGTTGATCGACCAGCCGCGCCACCTCCACCCGCTGCTGCGCGACCAGCGCACGATCGCCGGCATCGGTCGCTCGTGGGTCGACGAGATTCTCTGGACCGCCAAGCTCTCGCCGTTCAAGCAGGGCAACGACCTCGAGGCCGACGAGGTCGAGCGGCTGCGCGTCGCGGTCGGCGAGCGGCTCGGTCACGCGCTCGACCACTACGAGGACGTGCTCGGCGAGAAGATCCCCGACAAGCTGCCGCTGCCGCTCGAGGTCCACCGCCGCCAGGGGGAGCCGTGTCCGCGCTGCGGCACCAAGCTCGAGGCGATCCACTTCAAGGACTACGTGATGTCGTACTGCCCGCAGGAGCAGACCGGCGGCCGGGTCCTAAAGGATCGCCGCCTCTCGAAGCTGCTCAAGTAGCGGCGCGGTTGCGGGACGGGACGAACAGCCGCCGTAGTATTCCCAAGTTTCCCTGTGGAGAAACCTGAAAAGGTGCTAATCTCGCCAAACTCGACTGAGTTAGTAGGGAATGTCCACGTACGAAGGGGATTGAATGAAGGCGAAGTCAAGGAGCCTCGTCGGAGCGCTGGTCGCGCTCGCCGCGCTGGCCATCGGGCCGGCTGCGGCTAACGCGGCGACCGTCTTCGGCTCGGGCTCGAGCGCGATGGTGCCGTACCTCGAGTCGCTGCTCAAGGGCTACAAGAAGGTCGACCCGAAGTTCAAGGTCGTCTACACGGCGAACAACGGCAACGCCGGTGCCAAGGACGTGCAGGACGGCAAGAGCCAGTTCGCGCTCCAGACCCGTCCGCCGCTGCCCTCGGACTCCGGCTTGAGCTACTCCAAGCTCTTCCTCGACGGGCTTTGCGTCGCGGTAAACCCGTCCAACAACGTCAACGGCCTGAGCATCCAGCAGGTCAAGGACATCTACCTCGGCACGGTCACTCAGTGGTCGGGAGTGGGATCGAACGTCGGCTCGCCGATCTCGGCCTTCGGCCGGTTCTCGACCGCCGGCCTCTACACGTTCTTCCAGAGCGCGGTGCTCGGTGGCGCCACCCAGGCGTCGAACGTGACAGCGCTCGACAAGGACGGCGAGGTCGCGGTCGCGGTCAAGAACAACAAGGCCGGCATCGGCTACGTCGGGCTGGCCAACTCGAAGCCGGGTCAGAGCGGGGTCAAGCGGCTCAAGCTCAACGGGCAGCCGTGCCAGGCATCGGCGATCCGCACGCTGAAGTACCCGCTGTCGCGCTACGGCTGGATCGTGCTGCCGGCAAAGAAGCCGAACAAGTCTGCGACGAGGTTCGCCGACTGGGTCCGGACCAGCTACGCGGCCGGCAAGATCATCGACAAGGCTGGAGCGGTGCCCGCGTTCAACGCGAAGAAGCCGCCGAAGCCGAAGAAGAAGAGCAAGAAGAAGAAGTAGTGAGTCCGGAAGGTCTCAGGCAGGACCGGCGCGCCGAGCTGTTGCTCGGCGCGCTGGTCTGTGTCGTGCTGCTGTTCGTGCTGGCGCTGGTCGTCTTCGTGTTTCGCGAGGCGTGGCCGTCGTTCGCGCACAACGGGCTCGGCTGGTTCGGCCCCGGTGGCAATCCCGATCAGCAGATCGAGAAGATCTTCACGTCGGGCAACCTGCTCCAGGACCCGGTTTACGACTTCCACGCCTGGCCAATCATCTGGGGGACGTTCCTGATCACGGCCGGGGCGGTGATGATCAGCTTCGTCGCGTCGCTGTTCGTGTCGGTCTTCGTCGTCGAGTTCGCGCCCGAGTGGATCCGCCGCCTGCTCGAGCCGGTGATCCGCCTGTTGGCGAGCGTCCCGTCGGTGATCTTCGGCCTGCTCGGCGTGCTGATCCTGGTGCCGTTCATCGGCAACCACGTGATCACCGACGGCAACCGTGAGTCGGTCGCCTACGTCGTCTCGCTGAGCGGCTACAGCATGCTCGCGGGAATCCTGATCCTGACCTTGATGATCGCGCCGCTGATGGTCGCGGTCTTCGTCGACGGCCTGCGCTCGGTGCCGCGCGGCTGGCTCGAGGGGTCGCTCGGCCTCGGCATCAACCGCTGGCGGACGTTCTGGAAGATCGGCGTGCGAACTGCGCGGCCGGCGCTCGTCGCCGGCACCGTGCTCGCGACGGCGCGCGCGATCGGCGAGGTCGTGATGCTCGCGATGGTCACCGGCGGCGTCGCGTTCGCGCCGAACCCGGCCGACGGCTGGATCTTCTTCATCGAGCCGACCCGCCCGCTAGCGGCGACGATCCTCCAGACGGCCGAGGAGCTGACCTCGCCGCCGATGCGCCAGACGATCTTCGCGCTGGCCTCGATCCTGCTGTTCTCGGCCGCGATGCTGTCGGTCGCCGGCTGGGCGGTCAAGCAGCCGATGAAGCGCTACGGGGTGCGGGCGTGAGCGAGTCGTGGCGGCTATCGGACCGGCTGGGCCTCGCGTTCGCCTGGTTCCTCGGGCTGCTGTTCCTCACCGTCACCGCCGGGATCGTGCTCTACATGATGGTCCAGGGGCTGCGCTACATCACGCCCGAGTTGATGTTCACGTCGCCCGCCGCCGGCTTCTCCGAGAGCGAGACCGGCGGCTTCCTCGACCCGCTGCTCGGCACGATCATCGTCGCGGCGATGGCGCTCGGGATCGCGTTCCCGATCGGCCTCGGCGTCGCGGTCTGGCTGAGCGAGTACGCCCGCCCGGCGTGGCTCGCGCGGATCGCCGAGTCGACCGTCGAGATGCTCGCCGGCTCGCCGTCGATCGTCTTCGCGCTGTTCGGCGTGCTGCTGTTCGAGCAGGGCGGGATGGGCTTCCTCAGCCGGACCACCGACGGCGTCGTGCTCGGCCGCTCGTTCTTCGCCGCCTCGGCGATGCTGTCGCTGATCGCGCTGCCGCTGATCGTCGCCAACGTGCGCGAGGGGTTGCAGGCGATCCCCGGCCACGTGCGCGAGGCGTCGTATGCGGTCGGCAAGACGAAGATCGCGACCACTCGCCGCGTGCTGCTGCCGGCGGCGCGCCCTTCGGTGGTCACCGGCGCGATGCTCGGCCTCGGCCGGATCATCGGCGACACGGCGATCATCGTGCTGCTGCTCGGCGCGACGTTGCGTTTCGCGCCGGCCGGCGAGGTCCCGCTGCTCGGGACCTTGAAAGGAACCGGCAGCACGCTGACGACCTTCGTCTACGCCAACGCGCCGACCGGCGAGGCCAACCAGCCGACGAAGGCGTTCGCGGCCGGCTTCGTGCTGCTGTCGATGGTCCTGTTGCTCAACTTCGCGGTGGACGTCGCCGTGCGCAGAGGGAGGAAGTGGAAGTGAGCCTTGCAAGTCCCCCGCCCGTACGGAAGCTGCCGCTGATTGGCGACGGCGAGGCAGAGCTGGTGCCCGCGGAGGCCAGCCTCGTCAGCGCCCCACGGCCGGTGCGGTCGTCGGTGATGGCGCTCGAGCGGATGAGCGTCGAGGAGCTGTCGGTCGCCTACGTCGACCGGCTCGCCGTCGACCGCGTCTCGCTGCCGATCCGCCAAGGCGAGGTGCTCGCGCTGATCGGTCCGTCCGGCTGCGGCAAGACGACGCTGCTGCGCTCGCTCAACCGGCTCGCCGAGCTGACCGCGACGCTGACGTCGAGCGGCCGCATCACGCTCGACGGCGACGACATCGCGACGCTCGACCCGACCATGCTGCGGCGCCGCGTAACGATGGTCTTCCAGCAGCCGAACCCGTTCCCGATGAGCGTCTTCGACAACGTCGCCTACGTGCTGCGCGAGCAGGCATCGCGGCGGCCGAAGAAGTCGTACCTCAAGGGCGCGGTGCGCGACGCGCTCGAGCGGGCCGGTCTCTACGACGAGGTCGCCGACGACCTCGCGCACCCCGCGCTACGGCTGTCCGGCGGCCAGCAGCAGCGGCTCTGCATCGCCCGCGCGCTCGCCGCCGACCCCGAGGTGCTGCTGCTCGACGAGCCGTGCTCGGCGCTCGACCCGCAGTCGACCAAGGTGATCGAGGACCTGATCGTCCAGCTGCGCGAGCAGGTCGCGGTCGTGATCGTCACCCACAACCTGCAGCAGGCCTACCGGATCGCCGACTACGTGGCGTTCATGTACCTCGGCGAGCTGGTCGAGTACGGGCCGGCCGAGCAGGTCTTCGGATCGCCGCGCCAGGCGCGCACGAAGGAGTACATCAGTGGTGGGTTCGGTTAGCCCCCGGGGCGCCTGGCCGGTTGCGGTTGGCGCGGCCGCCTTGCTCGCGCTTGGGGCGCTGACGGGATGCGACTCGACGCAGGAGAAGAACGCGCGCGCGGAGCTGAAGGCGAAGCGCGAGCTGGCCAGCCGCAAGCTGCCGGCGACCGTGCGCCGCAACCCGCACGTGCGGGTTGCGCGGGTCGCGCTGGTGCGCGGCAGGGCGGGGTCGGGGGCGATCGTCGTCGAGCTGCGCGGTACGGGGACGCGGCCGCTCACCGACGTGCCGATCGCTGTCGGCGTTCGGGGGAGCGATGGACGGTCACGGCTGGTCAACGCCAAGCGCAACCTCGACTGGTTCCAGACCCACGTGCCGGCGATCCCCGCCGGCGGGTCGGTCACCTGGGTCTACAAGGGGGCGCGCGGCGTGAAGGGCGGCGACCGGGCGTTCGCAAAGGTCGGCGTCGCCGGGCGGCGCGTGCTCAGCAGCGCCAGCTCGCTGCCGGAGATCGACGCGCGGGCCGTGCCCGGTCATGGCGCGAAGCGGCGCGTCTCGGTCGAGAACGTCTCGGACGTCCCGCAGTACGAGCTCCAGGTCTACGCCTTCGCACGACGTGGCGGCCGCTACGTCGCCGCCGGCAAGACCGAGATCGAGCACCTCGGCACTGGCCGGGAGGTAACGGTCGCGGTTCCGCTGACTGGCTCCGCGCGCAAGCAGCCGCTGCGTGTCGAGGCGATTCCAACGATGTTCGAATGAGGAGATAGCGCGATGGCCTACACCGACGACATCCCGCCGCCCGCGGCTGCCGAGCCGGCCGCCCGCGCGAGCTGGGAGGCCTGCGATCACTGTCAGGCGCCGCTCGACGAGCGTCAGCGCTACTGCGTCGTCTGCGGCGCCCGTCGCGCGCAGGCCGACGATCCTGCCGCGCGCTACTTCGTCACGGCTGCGCGCCGGGCGCGTACCGCCGACCAAGCGCCCAGCGGCCAAGCGCCGCCGGTGGGACTCCAGGGCAACACCAAGACGGCGCTGCTACTCGCATTGCTGCCGGTCGTAGCCGCGATCGGCATCTTCGTCGGGCGCGGCGGCGACGACGGCAACGAGCTGTTGCTCGAGGCGCTGAAGGCGCAGAAGGCGCCGGTGGTCAATGTCGGCGCCGGTGGTGGCGGAACCGCCGAAGCGGCGGATGGCGGTGGCAAGTCCAAGCGGGGCGAGGACGGCGGCAGCGATCCGGCTGACGGCGAAGTCATCGGTCGCGGCGCCTACGGAACCGCGCGCAAGCTCACCGGGGCGAAGGCGACCCCCGAGCAGCTCGAGGAGAGCAAGCAGGCGCTCGAGAAGATCGTCAACTCCAAGGGCAAGGAGTACGTCGAGCAGCAGCGCGGCCTCCCCGACCAGATCATCATCCCGTGAGCGAGCCCGATCCCGAGCTGATCGCGCGTCGCGACCGCCTGGTCGAGCGCTTCACGCTGATGCAGGCCGACCTTGGCGGCGTCTTCTACGAGATGGCGATCCGCGATCACGTGCGGATGGACGTGCTGACGCGCAAGGCGGCCGAGCTGCAGCGGGTCGACGCCGACCTCGCGGAGGTCGAGCGGACGCTGCGCGGCTATGACGGCCCGCCGGCGGGGTTCTGCCCGGCCTGCTCCGCGCCGCACGGCACGGCCGCGAGCTTCTGCTCGCGCTGCGGGAGCGCGCTGGAGGCACCCGCCGCACACGCGGCCAGCACCAACGGAAATGGAGAAGTCGCCTGATGACGCCCACGCAGAACCGCCTGATCGGCGTGCTGTCGGTCCTCGCGACGATCGTCGTGCTCGTCGCCGGCGGCTCGGGATCGAGCCTCGACGCGAAGGTCGCGGCGGCGCTCGCCAAGCAGCGGATCCACGCGGTGGCAGGGCCGGCGAGCGCCGTGGCGGCGGCGAGCGACAGCTCGGACGACGTCCTCGACGACACCGGCACGGTCGACGGCGGCGCCGATGCCGGCGGTGGCGTAGTGGATGTGGCGGCCACTGGAGACGAGACGGCCGATGGCGAGAGTGGCGGCGGCGCCACGCCGAACGCCGAGGTCGAGGCCAAGCCGACCAAGATCAAGCACGTCTTCGTGATCACCCTCGCCGGCCGCGGCTTCGACGCGGCGTTCGGTCCGCAGTCGACGGCGCCCTATCTGTCGCAGGAGCTCGTCCCCAAGGGCGCGCTGCTGACCGAATACCGCTCGCTTGGGACGGCCGACCTGCCGGACTACCTGGCGATGGTCGGCGGGCAGCCGCCGAACGACGACACGCGCGCCGGCTGCCCGACTTACGAGGAGGTTCCCTTCACCGCGACGCCGACGAAGGCCGGCGAGATCACGGCGGGCGGCTGTGTCTTCCCGAACACCGTCACCACGATCGGCGACCAGCTCAGCTCCAGCCGGCGCGAATGGCGCGGCTACATCGAGGATCTCGAGAAGGGACCGGAGGGCAAGGCGACCTGCCGGCGCCCGGCCTCCAACGCGGTCGACGACACCGTCAAGGCCCGCCCCGGCGATGGGTACGCGACCCGCCACAACCCGTTCGTCTACTACCACTCGCTGCTCGACCTCGGCGACTGCGATGCGCTCGACGGCCCGCTCGAGCGGCTCGAGACCGACCTCCAGGCGGTCAAGACGACGCCCAACTACTCCTTCATCGCGCCCAACCTCTGCAACGACGGCACAGAGTCGCCGTGCGTCGACGGCAGCCCCGGCGGTCTACCGGCCGCCGACGCCTTCCTGGCTAAGTGGGTCCCGAGGATCCTCGCTTCGCCGGCCTACAAGGCCGACGGTCTGCTGATCGTCACGTTCGCCGGCGGCCCGACGACGGACCCGGAGGCCGCACAGGGCGTGCGCAACGGAACGCTGCTGCTGTCGAAGTTCGCCGACGCCGGCACGACCATCGCAGCCCCCTACGACCCGTACTCGCTGCTGCGCTCGGTCCAGGACCTGTTCGCGCTCAAGCCGCTCGCCCGCTCGGCGTCCGCGAGCTCGTTCGCCGACACGGTCCTCGCCAGGGCGTTCGTGACGCCGCCGGCCGACGACTAGAGACCCGTCGACCGCGCGGCCCGTCCCTAGCGACTGAGCTGAAGGCTGCCCGAGAGCGGCCGCAGCTCCTCATCGTCGCCCAGCGCGAGGCGGCGCAGCTCGCCCTCGCCGTCGACGGCGTAGGAGCCCATCGAGCGCAGCGGCGGTGAGTACGCGTGCAGTGACACCGCGGGCGCGCCGCGGGCGTGGCTGACGCGGTGGATCGCCGACGGGGCGAAGGTGATGCCGTCGCCGGCTCGCAGCGTGTGGCCGACCGGGATGCCGAAGCGCAGCCGCTCCTCGCGCAGCGCGCCCGACACGACTGTCAGCGCGCCGGCCGACCCGTCGTGGTCGTGGAAGCCGGTGTCGTGGCTGTCCATCCAGCAGATCAGCCAGACCGAGACGTGCTCGTCGGAGTGCAACTCGACGTAGCTGCGCTGGCCGGGGTCGGCACGGACGAGGTCGGCCCACAGATCGCGGTCGGTCGCCACGTCGGCGACGACGGCGCTCAGCTCCGCCTCGCTGAGGTTGCGGCCGGGAAGGATCTCGAAGGCGCTCATGCCGCCACCTGGCCGTTGCCTGGGACAACGCGGCGAGTGGCGTGCGTGCCATGCGCATGCACCGGAGCGGCGATCGCTGGGAAGAGACGCCGCGCCGCGAGGCTGAATGGCAACTGGGGGCCAGCAACGCCGCCGGCCGTGCGCGGCGTGGCGGCGACGAGCGGGTGCGGCTCGACGACCGGGCGGTCGGAGCCGTAGACGAGCTGGTTGGGGCCGACGACGCGCGCCATCGCGCGCACCCCGCGCGGGCCGTAGGACGACGTGTCGTAGAAGAGGTTCGCGTCGAGCACGGCGCTGGAGGGACCGCCGCGCGCCTGGAGCCGCTCGACGTGCAGCGGCGCGAGACCGGCGAGCATCGCGAAGACGACGCGCGTGCGCGGCAGGCGGTGGCGAATCGTCGCGAAGACGTGCCAGGCGGCGTTCATCTCGGCGACGTAGCGGGTCAGCGCCGGCAGCCAGGCTGGCCCGGAGCGGGCGGCTGGCGGCGTCGACCACGGGTCGGGCCCTGGATGGACGAACAGCACCCCCGAGCGCTGGTCGAGCCGATCGAGCAGCGGGCCGCTGCGGTCGACGCCGCCCGCGCCTGCCAGCGCCCCGGCGGGCAGAGAGATCCCGGCCGCGCCACGGGCGAGCGCGCGGTCGACTTGGGAAGGGTCCGGGTTGCGCAGCGAGACGGCGCCCCAGTGGCCGAAGCGGCTCGGCAGCTCGAGGGTGCCGCGGTCCCACGCTTCGAGCAGCTCGCCGCTCTCGTCGGGCTCCAACGCCTCGACGCCGAGCACCGACGAGAGCGCGACCAGGGCGTGGTCGAGCGCGTCCTCTTCAGCGCGCCTGGCACGGGCGTCCGGATCGTGCTGCGAGAGATCGAGGACGGAGGGAGACTCGCCCGCGACCTCGAGCAGCCACCCCGAGCGCCCGTGCCTGATGCGTGGTGCAGTGCGACGCTTTTCGAGCGCCTCCAACAGGGGCTCTGGGAGAAGGTGCTGGTGGACGTCGATTCGCATCGCACGATCAACGTAGCAGATTCTCAACTAAGTCTGTAGAGATTAAAGGGATTAGTCACGTACGTATGCTCCAGCGCCTATGAACGAAGGCGACAAAGCACCCCAATTCGAGCTGCTCGACCAGGACGGCGAGACCGTCAAGCTCTCCGATCACGCCGGCGAGACGGTCGTCCTCTACTTCTATCCGCGGGCCAGCACACCTGGCTGCACGACCCAGGCCTCCGGCATCCGCGACCACCGCGCCGACTACGCGGCCGCCGGCGCCACAGTGATCGGCATCTCGCCCGACGAGCCCGCAGCCCTGCGCAAGTTCGCTGACGAGCAAGGCCTCGACTTCACGCTCGTCGGCGACCCCGACCACTCCGTCGCCGAGGCCTACGGCACCTGGGTCGAGAAGTCGATGTACGGCAGGAAGTACATGGGCATCCAGCGCGCCACCTTCATCATCGACGCCTCCGGCAAGATCGCCAAGGTCTTCCCGAAGGTCTCGCCGAAGACGCACGACGACGTGGTCTTGAAGGCGCTGGGTGAGTTGAGGTCCTAGGGCGCAGGGCGTCGACCCAGGCTGTTGTTGTACATCATGTGAGCAGTGTTGTACGATCTTGGCATGGCGACTATGAACATCAGCACGGCACGCAAGCGGTTGCCCGAGGCGGTCGAGCTGTCGAACTCCGAGGCGGTGTTCCTCGAGCGATATGGCCGCCGCGCGGCGGTCTTGGTGAGCCCCGAGCGTTACGACGAGCTGATGGAGGCGCTCGAGGATGCTGAGGATGTCGCGGCCTTTGACGCCGCCATGGCCGAGGAAGGCCCCAACATTCCTTGGGACCAGGTCAAGGCCGATCTCGGCTGGACGTGACCTACCGCATCGAGCTGCGTCCCGCCGCCGTTCGCGCACTGAAGAAGCTCGACCTACCGATCCGCCGGCGGATTCAGGGAGCCATCACGCTCTTGGCGGAGGAGCCGCGCCCTCCGGCCGCGCGCGCTCTGCGGGGACGCCCTGGTCTGCGGATTCGTGTGGGCGACTACCGCATCATCTACACAGTCGCCGACAACGTCCTCCTGATCGTCGTCGTCACGGTCGGGCACCGGCGCGACGTCTACGACCGATGACCGGGCGCCGCGTGTCCAACGCGCTAGCTCAGCAGTAGCGGCAGTGATTCCCGAGTCAGGAGCTGGGTAAGCAAAGCCCGAATCCGACGGGAAGCGAGGCGATGAGATGGCCAAGGACCATGGATCGAGCGTCAAGGACGACAAGCAGTACGAGGGGCTGCGCAAGAAGGGGATGAGCAAGGAGCGGGCCGCGAAGATAGCCAACACCTCCAACGCGTCCAGCAAGGGTGGCAAGAAGTCGAAGGGCGGCAGTGGTGGCGGGACCAAGGAGGGGCAGCGCAAGGGCGGCAGGAAGTCCTGATCGCGCTGCGGCCTTACCTGCAGCGTTTGCTGTAGCCGGCGCGGGGTAGCGCGTGGGCATGACACCGCTGACCATCGTCGCTATCGCCTTTGTCCTGTCGCTGCTGCTGTTTGGGTTCGCGTTTTGGACCCCGATCTACGCGCTGCCGTTGGCGGTGATCGTGTTGCTTGTGCTGGGCGGGGCGGAGATGTTGCGACGGCGCGGGTCGTCGCGCGAGCTACGCGAGTTCCGCGGGCAGGCGCGTAAGGCCGGCCCTCACCACGAGAGCCCGTTCACGGACCGCGACCGTGAGACCCTTTATGAGGGGCATCGCCGATGACCTCGACGAACGGGCATCCGCTCGCGTTGGTCACCGGAGCGTCTAGCGGCATCGGCTTGGAGCTGGCCAAGCAGTTCGCCACTCATGGCTTCGACCTGATCGTGGTCGCCGAGGATGCCGAGATCGACAGCGCCGGCGCCCAGATCGACGCCGTCGGAGGGGGACGCGTGGAGATTGCGCGGATCGACCTTGCGAGCGCTGGAGGCGTCGATGAGCTGTACGGCCTGGTCAAAGCGAGGGGTAGACCGCTGGCGGCCGTGGCGCTCAACGCAGGCATCGGCGCCGGCGGCGCATTCGCGACCGACACCCGGCTCGAGGACGAGCTGAAGCTGATCGACCTCAACGTCCGCTCGACCGTCCACCTCGCCAAACACGTCACGGCTGACATGGTCGAGCGCGGCGATGGCCGGATCCTCTTCACGTCGTCGATCGCCTCGACGATGCCGGGCGCCTTCCAGGCCGTCTACAACGCGTCGAAGTCGTTCGTCCAGTCGTTCGCCGTCGCGCTGCGCGAGGAGCTGAAAGACAGTGGCGTCACGGTGACGTCGCTGATGCCAGGACCGACCGACACCGAGTTCTTTGAGCGCGCCGACATGCTCGACACCAAGGTCGGCGCCAGCAGCAAGGACGACCCCGCCGACGTGGCTCGCGACGGGTTCGCCGCGCTGATGAGTGGCGACGAGCGAGTCGTCTCGCACTCCTTCTCGACCAAGCTTCAAGGCCGGGGCAGCCGCCTGCTGCCCGACCGGGTCAAGGCGATGATGCACCGCCGGATGGCCGAGCCCGGCTCGGGCCGCCGCTAGCTGTAGGCCTGGGACTTCTCGGCTCGGCCGCGCAGGGTCATCGGGTGTGGCGGCGGGCCCTCGCGATGGAGCGGCGTGTCGCCGCCGGGGCTGCGCCGGAGTAGGTGCAGCGGGTTGTGTTGAGGCTGTAGAGCACACCCCGGCCCTTCAGCCCTCGATGACGAGATGGGAGACGGGTAGGCCGAAGCGCTCCTTCACCTCATCGACCACGCCCTCCTCGAGCCAGTTGCGCTCCCCGCGCGGGTGGGTGAAGAGAACGATCTCGTCCGCGGCGAAGGTCGTCAGCGCGTCCTGGATCGCGAGCACCGGGTCGGACTCGCCGATGTCGCCGGCGGCGTCGACTCCCTCCTCATCCATCCGCTCGACGGTCTCCTCTTGCACCGCCTCGGCGCGCTCGATCGCTGAATCGGGGTCGGACATCCAGAAGCGCAGCTTGCTGTTCAGCGCCGGCGCCACGACGAGCACCTCGGCGTCGTCGGCGCGGTCGCCGATCGCCGCGCGCAATGCGTCGCCGGAGGCGGGCTCAGAGACCAGCGCGATGACCTTGCTAGCCATCCTCAGCCCTCACGGCCAGCCCCTTGCTTGACGCCGCCACGCCGACGCGCGGTCGCGCGCGCGACCAGGTAACAGACAGTGCCGATCACCACCGCGGCAAGCAGGATCACGCCGACGATGATCAGGACGCCGCCGGCCTCGGACGGGTTGTCGCCGCGACCCGCCCCGTCGCTCTGGGCGAGCGTGAGAGCCGTTGTGTAGATCGTCGCCATCACTAGCAGCCGTTACCCACGACGCGGCGCCGCAATCTTCCTGCGGATCCTCGGACTCCGGGTTCGAAGACCCGGCTTCCCTAGCGCTTAGCTCTGTGGCTCAGCAACAGCCGCCGTCGTCGCAGCAACCGTCGTTCAGTTGCGTGTCAGCCATGCGCTCACCTCCTCCAGCGCGTCGTTGTTCACGTAGTAGAAGGCCCACAGCCCTTGGCGCTCGGAGCCGACGATCCCGGCGTCGCGCAGGACCTTGAGGTGGTGGGAGACGGTCGGCTGGGAGAGGTCGAACAGCGGGACCAGCTCGCAGACGCAGACCTTGCCGGCGTGCTTGCGCAACACGTCCACGAGCTGGAGGCGCACCGGGTCGCCGAGGGCCTTGGCGATCGCGGCCATGCGCTCGGCCTGGGCTCGCTCGACGTCGGGGTAGACGACCGGCTCGCAGCACGGCTGGCCGGCGGGCGCCTTGGTCTTCGGGGCGAGCTCCAGATCGACAGGCATCTATTTGAATCTATCAATTGAATTGGCGATCGTCAATGGATAGGATCGCGCGTCGTGAACGCGCCGGTTCGTCCCGACCTCGCCCGTCGAGTCGCCGCTGAGGGGATCGCGGCGTTCGCGCTCGTCTTCGCCGGCTGCGGCGCGATCGTCGCCAACGCCGAGAACGCCGACGCGCTCGGAGCCGTGGGCGTGTCGTTGACTTTCGGGCTGATCGTGATGGCGATGATCTACGCGACCGGCCACCTTTCCGGCGCCCACATCAATCCGGCCGTGACGGTCGCATTCACGCTCACGCGCCACTTCCCCGCGCGTGAGGCCGTCGCCTATGTCGCCGCCCAGGTCGTCGGCGCGACGGTCGGCGCACTCGCACTTGCGGCCGTCTGGACCGACAAGCCCGCGAACCTCGGGGCGACCGTGCCAAGCGTCGGGGTGGGCAGCGCGCTCGTCTACGAGCTGGTCCTGACCGCGATTCTGATGTTCGTGATCGTCGCCGTCGCGAC
Organism: uncultured Solirubrobacterales bacterium; assembly: GCA_965653255.1. GTDB lineage: Bacteria > Actinomycetota > Thermoleophilia > Solirubrobacterales > Thermoleophilaceae > JAAYBF01. The sequence continues at coordinate 26,514 of CBFGZN010000007.1, forward strand.
CGACACCCGCGCGGTCGGCGCGGCCGCCGCCATCGCCATCGGTGGCGCCGTCGGACTCGATGCCCTGTTCGGCGGCCCAGTCACGGGCGCGTCGATGAATCCGGCTCGCTCGCTCGGCCCCGCCCTGGTCGCGGGCGAGTGGACCGACTTCTGGATCTACGTCGTCGGCCCGGTCATCGGTGCCGCCGTCGCCGCGTTCGCCTATCAAGCGATCCGCGGGAAGGACTGATGGCCCACGTCCTGTTCGTCTGCCTCCACAACGCCGGCCGCTCGCAGATGAGCCAAGCGCTGTTCGAGCAGGTCGCCGCCGGCCGTCACACCGCCGCCTCGGCTGGCACGACGCCGGCTGAGCGGGTCCATCCCGAGGTCGTCGGGGTCATGAGCGAGCTGGGCGTCGATCTCGCCGGCCGGACGCCTCAGCGGCTCACGAGCGAGTTGGCGGAGCAAGCCGACGTGGTGGTCACGATGGGCTGCGGCGATGAGTGCCCCTACATCCCCGGCAAGCGCTACCTGGACTGGCAGCTCGAGGACCCGAAGGGGCTCCCCGTCGATCAGGTCCGCGCGATCCGCGACGACATCGCCCGCCGGGTCGCCGCGCTCGCCGACGAGCTCGACTAGGACCGCCGGATGACCGGTCACCGCTGGCTGATCCTCGCGGTCGTCTCGGCGGCCACGGCGATGCTGCTGCTCGACGTAACGGTCGTCAACGTCGCGCTGCCCGCTATCCGGGCCGATCTCGATGCCAGTTTCGCGGAGCTGCAGTGGGTGATCGACGCCTACGCGCTGACCCTCGCCGCCACGCTGCTCGGCGCCGGCGCGCTCGCTGACCGCCACGGTCGCCGCCGCGTCTTCGCCGCCGGGATGGTCGTCTTCACCGCCTGCTCGGTCCTCTGCGGAGCCGCGCCTTCGGCGGTCGTGCTCGATCTCGCGCGCGGGGCGCAGGGCATCGGAGCGGCCGCGATGTTCTCGGCGTCGCTGGCGCTGTTAGCGGCCGAGTTCCAGGGCCGCGAGCGCGGCGTCGCGCTCGGAGTCTGGGGAGCGATTACGGGTGGCGCGCTCGCCATCGGTCCGCTGGTCGGCGGCGTGTTGGTCGATGGGCCGGGATGGCGCTGGATCTTCTTCGTCAACCTCCCGCTCGGGGTGCTACTTGCCTGGCTGACCGTCCGCCGGCTGCCGGAGTCGCGCGACCCCACGCCACGGCGGCTCGACTTCGCTGGCATGGCCAGCTTCGCCGCGGCCTGCTTTCTCGCCACCTATGCGCTGATCCGTGGGAACGAGGACGGCTGGACCAGCGCGCCGATCCTGACGACGTTTGCCATCGCAGCCGGCCTGGCTGTCGCGTTCGTCGCCGTCGAGCGCCGCTCGGCTGATCCGATGCTGCCACTCGCCCTGTTCCGCATCCCGGCTTTCACCGGCACGGCGCTCGTCGCGTTCGCGCAGTCGATCGCGCTCTACCCGCTGCTGCTGTTCCTAGCGATCTACTTCCAAGAGGCGTTAGGCCTCTCGGCCACCGCGACCGGCCTGCGCGTCCTGCCGCTCACGCTCGTGCTGTTCGCCGTCGCGCCGACCTCGGGCAAGCTCACAGGCCGCTGGCGGTTGCGCATCCCTCTTACGACCGGCCTATTGCTGATCGGAACCTCGCTGTTGCTCATGCGTGCCGTCACGCCGACGAGCGACTGGACCGTCCTGATCCCCGGCCTCCTCGTCGGCGGCCTCGCCGTTGGGATCATCAGCCCCGCTCTCGCCGCGGCGATGGTCGCCGTCCTGCCAGTGGAGAAAGGCGGCCTCGCCTCCGGCATCAACAACACCTTCCGCCAGCTCGGCATCGCCGCCGGCATCGCCGGACTCGGCGCGATCTTCACTCACCACGCCACTGGCCACATCGACGCCCGCGTCGCG
>CBFGZN010000008.1:0-27572 GCA_965653255.1 uncultured Solirubrobacterales bacterium
CCACGCTGCCGCCCGAGGCCGTGATCGACACCCTGCCCGGCTACGCGGGGTCGCGCCCCGTGCGCGTCGGCAACCTCGCCAACTGGCTGGGCGAGGCGAAGCAGGCCGGCGCATGGGTCTACGGGGCGGAGGCGGGGCCAGCAGCGGCCCCCTACGACACCCTCGACTACAGCGGGAGGGTTGTGCTTGTGCTCGGCTCCGAGGGCCGCGGCCTACGGCCGCGCGTCGCCGACAGCTGCGATCAGCTGATCGCCCTGCCGCAGCGCGGTCGGGTCAACTCGCTCAACGTCTCGACCGCCGCTGCCGCGCTGCTGTACGGAATCTTGCATCTGCGTGAATCGGGCCTTGACAAGGCTCCATAACATCTGAATACTGCCGCCTAGATAAGGGTGGAGTTGAGCTTCAGGCTTAGCTTCCGCTAATGAGCGCGACGCCAGGGGAGGTAGCGCGTCCATGAGCTTCAAGGGCCGGCGACGGCCTGGAAGGAGCATGCATGGCCGGAACTATCTCCCAATCACCGCTGGCTAGGTCCCAGGTTCAGCTTGAGCTTGAGGACAACTACCTGATCGCCCTTGCCAAGCAGGGCCGTCCCGATGCCTACGACAAGATCGTCAGGCGCTACTACGGCTTCGTGCGGCTCAAGGCGAGCTCGTACTTCCTGATCGGCGGCGACGCCGACGATCTGATCCAAGAGGGCCTGGTCGGGCTCTACAAGGCGGTTCGCGACTTCCGCACCGACCGCGAGTCGAGCTTCCGCAACTTCGCGGAGCTGTGCATCACGCGCCAGATCATCACCGCGGTCAAGACCTCGACGCGCAACAAGCACACGCCGCTCAACGAGTACGTCTCGTTCTCGCAGACCCCGGCGGCCTCCAGTGGCGAGGGCGATCCGACGCTCGACGAGATGCTGCCCGGGCCGACCGTCCACGACCCGGTCAACCAGGTGATCTCCAGCGAGGAGCTGCACAGCCTCGTCGGCTGCCTGTCGAGCGTGCTCTCCGAGCTCGAGAGCTCGGTGCTGTCGCTCTACCTCGACGGCCACAGCTACGAGGCCGTCGCGGAGCGGATCGACTGCGACACCAAGACCGTCGACAACGCCCTCCAGCGCGTCAAGCGCAAGGTCGGCACCCATCTGCGCTCGCGCGAGGTACCCCTTTAGAGAGCTGTTTGGGCCCGATCTCCCGGGCTTTCAGCAGCATCGGGGATGAGTCGATGCACGCCATGTGCACCGCTCGACCCGCATCGCTGCCGCCGCCCTGGTCGCCCTGGCCTCGGTTCCCGTAGCGCTCGCGGGAGCCGCGCCGGCGACGGGCGGAAGCACCGAGTCGCCGTCCGCACCGTCCTCGAAGGCGACGGCGGCGCCGACCCGCGCCACCGTCGCCGCGGCTAGCGCCGCGCTGGTCGCCGCGACCACGCCTCCGCCCGCAGGCATCGTCCGCGTCCTTCCAGGCGCGGCCGTCACCCTCCGCGACCGTCCCGGCGGCGCCGCGGCCCTGCGTCTCGGCGACACGACCGAGTTCGGCTCGGCTCGTCGCCTGGGCGTCGTTCGCCGTCACGGCCGCTGGCTCGGTGTGACCACGTCCGCGCTCCCGAACGGCACGCTCGGCTGGATCGATCGCCGCTCGGCGGCGGTCCGCATCGAGCGCACGCGCTGGTCGATCCACGCGGACGTCTCGCGTCGCGCGGTCGTCCTCCGCCGTGCCGGTCGTCCGGTCAAGCGTCTGCGTGTCGCAGTCGGCCGGCCCGGTTCGCCGACCCCGACCGGCCGCTTCGCCGTCACCGACGAGCTCTCCGGCGGCAACTACGGCCCGTACTACGGCTGCTGCATCCTCGCCCTCTCCGCAACCCAGCCGAACACCCCGCCCGGCTGGACCGGCGGCAATCGGATGGCGATCCACGGCACCAGCGACCCGAGCTCGATCGGCGCGGCCGCGTCGGCCGGCTGCCTGCGCGCGGCGGATAGCGACCTCGCCTTCCTGATGAGCCGCGTTCCCGTCGGCACGCCGGTCGTCATCCACCGATAGCGCTCGCGATGGCGCCGTTTGCGGCCAATCGGTCCGGGGTAGCACGTCGGCAACCCCAGAAGGAGGAACCCGAAATGGTCGGACTCTTGATCACACTGCTCGTTGCCGCGCTTGCCTATCTGCTGCTGGTGGCAATCACCGGCTCGGCAATCGTCGGCATCGTCGCCGCGATCCTCATCCTGATCGCAGGCATCCCCTCAGGCGGCTTTGGAATGGGCAATCGCTGGGGCACACGCGGAGCCCCACGCTAGGTCGAAGACGCTAGGTCGAAGCCTCCGGCGGGCGCCCTCTGTGGAGCGTCCGCCGTCTCAACGGACGTGTCCGCGACATGGCATAAAGTCGATGTATGCGGGACGTCGACATCATCCAGCGCCTTCGACGGCGTGTCGCTAGCCAGCACACGGTGGATATCGGTCTGAGGACTGAGGCGGTCATCACCTCGGAGCTGCTGAGCCGAGGAATTCGCGTGCTCCTTCCTTGCGGTTTCAACAACCGCTATGACCTCGTGCTCGATCTCGATGGGGAGTTCGTCAGAGCTCAGTGCAAGACCGGCAGGTTGCGCCGAGGGGCGGTTCATTTCAACTCCGAGAGCGTGCGATCGAACTCAACTGGTGCTCTGCGGAGGTCGTATGACGGCGATGCCGAGATCTTTCTCGTTCACTGCTCCGAGACCAACGAGATCTATGCTGTGCCTGTGGCAGAGGCGCCCAAACGGAGCGTCTCGCTACGAGTCGAGCCAACAGCGAATTCCCAAGCCAGAGGTGTTCGCTGGGCGGCCGACTACGTCTTGCCCGCCTAGCTCAATTGGTAGAGCACTTCACTTGTAATGAAGAGGTTCTCGGTTCGAGTCCGAGGGCGGGCTCTGGGCCTACGCCGTGCCGACGGCCAGCTTGATGTCGCCGTGGCCGTTGGAGGAGACGGGGATTGGGGCCGGCTCCTCCTCGGCGGCGTCGGCGTTCAGCTTGGCCTCGATGGCGCTCATGGCGAGGCCGAAGAGGGCGTGGCGGTAGAAGGCCTGCCAGAAGGCGGCGCGGTTGCCCTTCAACTTGGTCAGCTCGCCGCGGCGCGGGTGGTAGCGATCGACGAGTGTGACCAGCGGCCAGAGAGCGAAGTGCTCGGCGACCGCCATGCTCGTTCCCTGCGCGACGACGGGGCCGGGCATCGTCGCCGAGAAGAGCATGGTGTGGCGGGTCGACGGGGCCGGGCAGGAAGCGGCGCAGCTGCGCGTAGGTGGCGCCGAACGCGACACCGTTGGCGACATGCAGCGCCAGACCGGCGGCCGGCCACTCATCGCCCTTCACCACGGCCTTGCCGAGCAGCTCGACGTCGTCGTAGCCGCTGCCGAAGGCGCGTTTGTCGAGCGGTTGCTGCACCGCCCAGAGCGCCGCGGCGATGCCACCAGCCAGTCCGCCGTTGATGCTGCGACGCAATCCCACGCACCTGAGCGTAACGGTGACCGCCCGCCCGGGTAGCTCAGGTATGCCGGCGACCCGTTCCAAGCGCGCTTCGGCGCCGCCGGCCGAGCCGAGGCCGGGCGAGGACGAGTATCTCTCCCCGCATCACCGCCGGACCCGCGAGCACGGTGTCAACCGGCCCTTCTACTGGCTGGTCCGCTGCTTCCTCCAGCCGGCGATCCACATCTACTTCCGCTTGCGCCGTACCGGCCACAAGCACATCCCCAAGGGCCCTGTGATCCTCGCCGCCAACCACCGCAGCTTCCTCGACCCGTTCATCGTCGGGACCTGCCTGTTCCGGCCGGTCTACTTCGTCGCCAAGAAGGAGCTGTTCGACAAGCGCTGGCAGGGCTGGCTGCTGAATCGGCTTGGCGCCTTCCCCGTCAAGCGCGGCCAGTCGGACGAGGAGATGATGCAGACGGCGTTGACGCTGCTCGCGCGCGGCGAGGCCGTCGTGATCTTCCCCGAGGGCACGCGCCACCGCGAGGGTCCGCTGCACGAGCCGCGGCGCGGCGTCGGAAGGCTCGCACTCGAGAGCGGTGCGCCAGTCGTGCCGATCGCGATCACCGGCACCGAGAAGGCGCGGCGCGGTTGGCGGATCCGGCCGGTGAAGGTGAGCATTCGCTGCGGCCGTCCGCTGCGCTACCCGCGGGTCGACGAGCCCTCGCCCGAATTGGCCAGGGAGGTAACCGCTCGGATCTGGCCGTGTGTCGAGCTGCAGTGGGCGTGGCTGGGCGGGCCGTTGCCCGACCGCGGTCGTGAGAAGCCGCGCGATCCTGGGAAGAAACCCAAGGACGCCGAGCGGAGCGCCGCCTGATGGAGCTCACGATGCCCCGAGTAGGCTCCACGGTACGTGGGCGAGGTCGTCGACAAGCGCAGGCTCGACGCGGATTTCACCGAGCTCTACCGCGCGCATCTGCGCGACGTCTACAGCTATGCCTACTACCGCGTGGGGGACCACCACGACGCGGAGGACCTGACCGAGCAGACCTTCCTGCAGGCATACCGTCACTTCGAGCGTGCGCAGCGGGAGTCCGACGGTCGGCCGCTGCGGCCGTGGCTGATCCGGATCGCACACAACCTTGCCGCGAACTACTACCGCGACCGCTCGCGCAAGCCGCAGACGCATCTCGAGGACGCCGCAATCCTCTCGGCGCCGCACGGGACCGAGGAGCTGGTCGAGGGCCGGCAGGAGCTGCAGCACGTCCTGGAGGGCGTCGCGGAGCTGCCGGACGACCGCCGCGAGGCGCTGATCATGCGCTTCGCGCTCGGCATGGACAACCGCGAGATCGCGCGAGCGTTGGACCGCACCGAGGGTGCGACCAAGGTGTTGATCCACCGTGCGATCAAGCAGTTGGAGAAGGGTCTCGAGGAACGAGCCGCGGGAGTGAGGGCCGATGAGCGCTGAGTACAGCGACGTCGAGGCGCTGCTGCGCTCGGCGCTGGTGCCGATCGAGCCGTCCGAGCGGATGACCGATCGGCTCGAGCGCAGCCTTACCGACATCACCGACATCGCCGTAGAGGAGCTCGCCGACTGGGAGCTGAGCGCGATGCGCGACCCGCGCAACTGGGGCCGCCCGGCCGCCGCGCTGGTCGTCGGTGGCGTCGCCGCCGGCGGGCTGGTGCTCGTGCGTGCGCGCCAGGCGCGCCGCCGCGACGGAGCGAGCGTGCGCGCATTGGAGCGCAGCCTCCGCCAGGTCGCCGGCGACATCCAGAAGCGCCTCGACATATGAGGTCGGGGGCTCGCGCCCCCGCGCCCCCACTGGTGCCTGGCCGGTCGAGGCGACCGTCCTACTAGGCTCCCGCGGCGTGGCTACCTGTTACCGCCATCCGGACCGCGAGACGGGCGTCTCCTGCTCGAACTGCGACCGTCCGATCTGCCCTGACTGCATGACGGTTACGCCGGTCGGGATGCGTTGCCCCGATTGCGCGCGCGACAGGACGAAGACACGCACCGCGGCATCGGTCGGCGTCGGTGAGGAGCCGGTGCTGACCTACATCCTGATCGGCATCAACGTGGCTGTGGCACTCGGCGGCTTTCTTAGCGGCGCGAACACCACTGGCGGTGGCACCGGCGGCTCGTCGCTGGTCAACGACGGAGCGGTGTCCCGTTTCTACATCGACCAGGGCGAGTACTGGCGGCTGGTGACGTCCGGCTTCCTGCACAGCGGCTTCTTCCACCTGCTGTTCAACATGTTCGCGCTCTACATCCTCGGCGGGATGCTGGAGCCGGCGATCGGGCGGCTGAAGTTCGGCGTCGTCTACTTCGTGTCGCTACTGGCGGGCGCGTTCGGCGCCCTGCTGCTCAGTCCGGATGCACTGACCGTCGGCGCGTCCGGCGCGATCTTCGGCTTGATGGGCGCCGCGGTGATCGTGATGCGCGACCGCGGGATCAACCCGATGGAGAGCGGGATCGGGCTGTGGATCGGCCTCAACCTGCTGATCACCTTCACGATTCCGGGGATCTCGATCGGCGGCCACATCGGCGGCCTGGTCGGCGGCCTGCTGGTCGCGCTGCTCTTCACCGAGGTCGCCAGTCGCCTGCGACCGTCGGACAGCCTGCTGACGCTGGTGGCAGCGGCGATCGGCGTGATCGCGATCGCTGGAGCGATCCTCATCTCCGAGGGCGCCTCCTCCGGCTTCGCCTAGCTAGAGGACCTCTGTCCAGCGTCCCGCCGGCGGTGCGGCGACGCGATCGGGGTGGAGGATGTGGGCGAGCAGCTCGATGCCGTCGACCAACCGCGGCCCTGGGCGAGAGAAGTAGGACGACGCGTCGACGGCGACGACGCGCGTGTCGAGGGCGGCCAGTTGCTCGCGCTCGGTTAGCGTCTCCTCGGCCGCGCGCTCGGTCGCGTAGCCGCATGGCATCGAGACGACGACCTCGGGCCGGGCCTGCTCGATCTCGGTCCACGCCGCCGTGCGCGACTTCGCTCCGGTGACGCCGAGGACGTCGATACCGCCCGCGAGCTCGATCATCGTCGGAACCCAGTGGCCGCCGAGGAACAATGGGTCGAGCCACTCGATCGCCGCGACGCGCGGGCGCGGCGCACCGCCTACCGCCGTCCGGACGGCTTTGCTGCGGCGCTCGGAGTCGGCCAGCAGCGCGGCGCCGGCTTCCCCGGCGCCAGCCGCCTCGGCGAGCCGCGGTATGTCGGCCAGCACATCGGCGAGCGTTGACGGATCAAGCGAGATGACTTGGGGTCGTGTCGGTAGGCGGCCCGCTGCCGCGATCACGTCGTCGAACGAGACGGCGCAGACTTCGCAGACCGCCTGGGTGACGATCAGATCGACGTCCAGCTCCGCGAGCTGCGGCTCGTCTAGCTCGTAGAGCGCGCGGCCGGCGTTCGTTCGCTCGCGCACCGCGGTGTCGATCGCCGCCGCCGACAGACCCTCCGGGATCACGCTGCGCGTCAGATGTGGGCGATCGGCTGCCTGCTGGGGATAATCGCACTCATGGGTGACCGCGACGACGCTGTCGCCGAGGCCGAGCGCGAACAGCAGCTCGGTCGACGATGGAACCAACGAGGCGATCCGCATGGAGGAGCAAAGATGGCACTTCTGGAGCGCGATGAGGTAGAGCAGCGACTGGCCGAGCTCGACGGATGGGACCTCGAGGGCCACGCGATCGTCAAGCAGTTCAAGCGCGGCGACTTCTCGGGGGCGGTCGCCTTCGTCAACGCGATCGAGCCGGTCGCGAACGAGATGAACCACCATCCCGACGTCTCGATCTCATGGGAGACGGTCACGGTGATGATCACGACCCACTCCGACGGCGGGCTGACGGCTGCCGACTTCGAGCTCGCGGCGCGGATCGACGCGCTCGCCTAGGGCCGCCCCGGCTGCTACGTTGCGGCCTCACCGGATGAACGATGACCCCCCTCGAAGTAGGACCGCCCTGACGGGCCTACCAGCCCGCGAGGGCCCATCGTGACCGAGCTACTGCTCCTGGTCGGTGTGGCTGTGCTCGTCGCGGCCAACGGCTTCTTCGTCGCGGCGGAGTTCGCGCTTGTGCGCGCCCGCGACTCGAAGGTCGACCAGATGATCGAGGACGGGCTGCGCGGCGCCGCGCTCGCGCGCGTCCAGATCGATCGGATCGACGAGTACCTCTCGGCCTGTCAGCTCGGCATCACGATGGCCTCGATCGGCATCGGCTTCCTCGGCGAGCCGGCGATCGCGAGCCTGCTCGAGGAGCCGCTCGGCAACGTCATGAGCCACGGCGTCGCGGTGTTCATCGCCTTCACGATCTCCTACCTGATCGTCACCGCCGCCCACATCACGGTCGGTGAGCAGGTTCCGAAGATCTATGCGATCACCCATCCGGAGCTGATCGCGCGTCGCGCGTCGCGGCTGCTGGGTGCGTTCCGGACTGTCTTCAAGCCGCTGATCTGGGTGCTCAACACGGCGTCGAACGCGATGCTGCGCTGGGTCGGTGTCGACGCCAAGGCCGACTTCGAGGACGACCTGTCGAACGCCGAGGATCTCAAGCTGCTGATCGTCCGCAGTGCCAGCGGCGGCAAGATCGACCCCGGCGAGGCGGGCATGCTCTCCGGTGTCTTCCACCTCCACGAGCAGGAGGCACGCCAGGTGATGACGCCGATCCCGGCCGTCGTCACCGTCGACATCTCCGAGACCGCCGAACAGGCGCTACGCCGCTGCGTCGACTCCGGCCACACGCGGCTGGTGGTCACCGAGGACGGCAACACCGACCGCGTGCGCGGGATCATCCACAACAACTCGCTCGCGCGACGGGTGCTCAACGAGGGCCCCGACGCCTCGATCGAGGACAGCGTCAAGGACGCGCTGATTGTCCCGGAGACGAAGTCGCTCGACGACCTGCTTGCCGACCTCCAGCGTGAGCGGGCGTCGCTCGCGGTCGTCATCGACGAGTATGGCCGCACGACGGGCATCGTCTCGATCGAGGACATCGTCGAGGAGGTCGTGGGGGAGATCGCCGACGAGACCGACCCGGCGGTCGCCGGCATCCGTCAGCTCGCCAACGGCGACTGGTGGGTTCGCGGCCACGTGCCGATCACCGATCTCGCCGACTACGGCCTCGAGCTGCCGGTCGACACCGACGCCTACAACTCGGTCGGCGGCTACGTCTTCGCCGAGCTGGGACGGCTGCCGAAGCGCGGCGACATGGTCCGCGCCAACGGCTACTCGCTGCGCGTCGAGTCGGTGCGCGAGAACCGCATCGACGCGGTCAGGATCCGCGACCACGGCAGCGACCTGCCGCCGGTCGAGGCCGAGCCGCGTGAGTCGACCGAGGGCGCGTAGCCGCGCCTCGCCGGTAACTCAGTACTCGTAGAAGCCCGAGCCCGACTTGCGTCCCAGCTGGCCGTTGGCCACCAGTTGCCGGACACCGTCCGGCACTTCGGCGTCGATCGACTCGCCGATCGCGACCGCGACGTCGAGCCCGACGAAGTCGAGCAGCGCGAGCGGGCCCATCGGGTGGCCGGCGCCGAGCTTCATGCAGGCGTCGACCGCCTCGGGCTCGAGACCTTGGCGCTCCATCAGCCGGACGGCGTCGAAGAGGTAGGGGAAGAGCAGGCGGTTGACGACGAAGCCGGGCGCGTCGGCGACCTCGACCGCCGTCTTGCCGAGCGCGTCGCAGAGGTCGTGCAGGCGGGCGCGGGTCGCGGCGGTCGCTTCGGCCGCGAATGCCAGCTCGACGAGCTTCATCTTGTCGACCGGGTTGAAGACGTGGAGGGCGCCGAAGCGGTCGGGGCGGCCGCTGGCGGCGGCGAGCTCGGCGACCGGCAGGGAGGAGGTGGTGGAGGCGATCAGCGCCTCGGGCGGAAGCAGGCCGCCGATCCGGCCGAGCAGCTCGGCCTTGGCGGGCTGGTCCTCGGCGATCGCCTCGACGACGACCGCGCAGCCCGCGAGGTCGTCGAGCTCGGTCGTCACCTCGCTGCGCGATCCGAGTTCCTCGGCTGCTCGCGCTGCCGATTCGTCACTGCGCGCCCAGAGCAGCGTGGGCAGTGCCGGGATGCGGCTCCTGGCGGCTTTGGCAAGCCCACAGGCGATTGCACCGCTGCCGGCGATGCCCAGCAGCTCGCTACTCGCGTCGCTGGCCATAGAGGGACCTCAGGCTAGTCGAAAACCACTCGGACGAGCCTTGGTTGACTGGTCAGTCAATCGAGTACCCTTGTCCCAGAAGGCGCGCGCAGAGAGGGCGCGGCGCCCACCCCAAACCTGCGAAGGGACTCAGCGAGATGCGAAACGGAAGCCGTGAGGTCGTCATCGTCGAGGCGGTCCGCACCCCGATCGGGCGTGGCCACAAGGAGAAGGGCTACTACAAGGACACGCACCCGAGCAACCTGCTCGCCAAGACCTACAGCGAGGTCATCGAGCGCTCCGGCGTCGACGGCTCCGAGGTCGAGGACGTCATCGCCGGCTGCGTCCAGCAGTTCGGTCCCCAGGCCTACAACATCGGCCGCAACGCCTGGCTCGAGGCCGGCCTGCCGATCGAGACGCCCGCGACCACGATCGACCGCCAGTGCGGCTCCGCCCAGCAGGCCGTCAACTTCGCCGCCGCCCAGATCGGTGCTGGCGTGCTCGACTGCGCGATCGGCTCCGGCGTCGAGCACATGGGCAAGATCGGCTTCGGCGACGGCATGAAGGTGATCGGCGAGTACGGCTCGCCGTTCTCGCCCGAGCTGATGGAGAAGTACAACCTGATCCCACAGGGCTTCTCGGCCGAGATGATCGCCGACCAGTGGGAGATCCCCCGCTCCGAGCTCGACGAGCTCGCCGTCCGCTCGCATGCGCTCGCCCACCAGGCGACCGAGGAGGGCCGCTTCGAGCGTGAGATCGTCCCGTTCTCGGTCAACGGCGACACGTTCGTCACCGACCAGGGCATCCGTCCCGGCACCGACATCGAGACGCTCGCGGGCCTGAAGCCGGCGTTAAAGGAGGACGGCAAGATCACCGCCGCCAACTCCTCGCAGATCTCCGACGGTGCCGCCGCGGTGCTGCTGATGGAGCGTGGCAAGGCGGAGTCGCTCGGCCTGAAGCCGCGTGCCCGCATCGTCGACCAGATCACCGTCGGCGTCGACCCGGTGATCATGCTCACCGGCCCGATCCCCGCGACTCAGAAGCTGCTCGAGCGCAACGGAATGCAGATCGGCGACATCGACCTGTTCGAGGTCAACGAGGCGTTCGCCCCGGTCGTCGCGGCCTGGCAGCGCGAGCTGAACCCCGACATGGACCGCGTCAACGTAAACGGCGGCGCGATGGCCCTCGGCCACCCGCTCGGCTCCACCGGAGCCCGCCTGATCACCACGCTCCTCCACGAGCTCGAGCGCACCGACAAGAACGTCGGCCTCGTGACCATGTGCTGCGGCGGCGGCCTCGGCACGGGCACGCTGATCGAGCGGATCTAGACGCTGCTTCGAAGTTCTGACAAGGGCCGGTGGCGCTTGGCGCCGCCGGCCCTTTGTCGTTCTAGGGCGGAGGGATCGGCCGCGCTGGCCGCGGGTCCCGTCTCCGGTGGCGGTTTCCGTGCTCGGCTCCGCTCGTTCCGCTGGGACTCCGCCCCGTGCCTGGCGCTCCTTGCCGCATAGGGCGCTCCGCGCTGGTCGACGGCAGAGGCTCCGCCCGGACGCTCCACTCGCTACGCCTGCGCGCGCAATCCCGCCACCGTCGCCACCCGCGGAAACAGCGCTACCTGCATACACGTATCCCCGTTAGCGACGGAACGGGTTGAGTCGTAGGCGCTGCTTCCGGCCGCGAGACTGGGAGCCTCCAGCTGGAACAGGTAGTTCTGCCTCCGCACCGGCCTCCGCTAGCTCATGGAAGTCGTCATACACGGCCCTGGCTGCGCTGCTAGGAAGGTCGAACTCCAAGCACGCCACCTCATCACTGTCGCTACTCCCAAGGTAGGTTGCGGTAACCAGCCGGCGCTCGTTTCCTACAACCATGTAAGGAAGCGCTTGATGGTCGTTCAGGACGGCAACCTTGAGTCGCTCCAGGGAATCAGGATGAAGTTGTTCAGCTAGTTCACGAAGAACACTAAAGCTCGTCTTGATCCTGCTCGTGTAATCCACGGCGGTTGCTTGCTGAAGACGATTAATCTGCTGGCTCGTAGGATCCAGCATGACCAGAGTCACACGGCCCTTACTGTCTAAAATGCGACGCACATGGTCCACAAACTCGTCGCGAGTACTCGGGGCGCACCACCTCCCAAGGGAGTGGCCAGCGATATAGAACTCATCCTTGGCCGTCTGTAGTAGCTGAAGCCACTCTTGAGTGGTCAGGTCCTTCTTGGGCTTGATACGCACGAGACCGGCGGGAATCAGGGCATCGGGTGACGGCGACTCCGACCGAACGACGACTACAACGCGGACCGCGCTAACGATCACCGTCGCCAGGAGGGATGACAGCACCCCGACGGCAAGCGTGCTGCCCAACGGAGACCCTGTACCGTGGCCTAAGACCGCTAATGCAGTGACCGCGGCGATCACACACAGTAAGGACGGAACGACGATTGCTACTAGGCGCTGGCGGCTCATGCTCTAGAAAAGCGACGGCTGCTCGCCGGCAAGTGAGTCCGAGACGCCTAGTTCGCGCAACGCGCCTGGCCAATCTAACTCAACAGCGAGAGCGGAATGGTCGGAGAGTTCCCGCTCGCGAGAATCGTGCACATAGTCGCACCTCAGGACGCGGTCGGATAGAGAGGCGCTGACAAATGCATGGTCGAAGCGGTAGCCGCGGTTCTCGTAGTCAATCCAGCTGTGGTCCATCTCGTTGGGATGCTTCAGGCGGTAGGCGTCGACGAAGCCGCGAACTACGAACTCATCGTAAAGTCGGTACTCCCAGTCCCGAAACACGCCGTGGTGAGGGCGATGGACAGGCTCAAGTACATTGAGGTCACCTACGATCACCGCGTCGCGCGACGGCCGATCAACGAGGTAGTCGGACAAGGCAGCGCAAAAGGAGCGCTTGCGCTCGGTCTTATCGATGGACTCGTCGCGCGAAGGTACGTATAGGCCGACTACATCAAGCGGTTCAAGCGTCATAGATTCGGCTCTCGACGGGAGAAAATCAATGATGTCGCCTTCCCTAGGCGCGGCCTGGAGACGGGCTGCGATTGCAACGCCGCGCTCGCCGCCCTCGAGGCTTCCAGCGCGCACATCCCATCCCGCCGATACGAGGCGATCAAGCAACAGGCGACTACCGCCGCTTGGGCCTATCTCAGTCAAGACGAGAACCTGCTCCGAGCGGTTCGATAGCCACTCAAGTTGGCGCTCTGCTCTGGCCGCCGAGGGATTCGCGACGTTAAGCGTTAACACTCCCACCCTCATCGGAGAGACAAAATGAGTTCAGCGGCTACGAGGCCAAGCCCCTGCGCATCAGTCGCGCTCGTGTCAAAGACCGTTGCTGGTAGCTGCTCGCGCTGTGTCAGCAACACATCCGCTTCGGCGTAGAGAGCGAGCTCACGCTCGGGGGCAACACTCCCCTCGAAGCGGCGCGCCGGCGAAACTTGTCGTTGAGCGAGTCGCTTGACCAGCAGCCGCGGCTCTGCGAGTAGGCGAATGCGCAGGGCTGGCCGCGGGATCCCGGCGTTGATCGCGAGGATGTAATCGATCTCCACGTTATCGAGACGCTGGAGCACGAGTGAGGACTCGACGTAGCGGTCACAGAGCACGATCGCGCCGTCGGCGAGTTGCGGGACGATCTCTGTTGCGGTTTGGTGGTGACGGTCGCCAGCAACCAAGCATGCTAGAGCTCGGCCACTGACGCTGGTCTCGGCGGCGCGCACCGTGTCACCAAGCGTCGTTGGCGAAGGCTGACTAGTCGTGTGCACAGTTTCGCCGGCGGCCTTGAGGCGCGTCGCGATGGCGTCGGCAAGGGTTGTCTTGCCGGCTCCATTCGGTCCGTCGATGGTCACCAAGAGGCCATCTGGCGGTGCCTCAGTAAAGATGGTCATGCCGCTCCCTCCTCGACGTCGGGAATCGGGCACTGAGCGCGATCACGATCGCCGATGCGACCTCCACCCGCGATGATGGCAGCGGGACATCCGCGGCCACAACCATCCGCGAGAGCGCACGAGTCGCAAGTCGGATCTGATGCTCCCGCGGAACGATCGTGCAACTGATAACGGTCAAGGCGCTCCGCAAGGTTCTGGTGCTCGAACACGTTCCCAACAATGAACTCAGTGTCTTCGTGGAGTGACTGTGGCGCGCGTGCGGCAAAGACGAGATAGGGGCAGACTGTAACGTTGCCATCCGCGAAGACATACAAGATCGTGCCCGCCTCGCATCCCGAGAGGGGCCGATCGTCATTGGGGAATCGAATCCGCACGATGTCGAGCTTGTCTTCAAAAGCGGATGTTTGCTCAGCCAAAGAACGCATGAAGTGCTCCGGCGCTCCTAGGCGACGGATGCCGTGGACGCCGCGTCCCATCGACGAAAGCGGATTCATCAGTACGTACTCTGCACCACACTCGTGCGCATATTGGCATAGTTCGTCATACTCATTGAGGTGAGCAAGGTTGTTTGGCGTAACGAGAACACCCTTCAGCAAACCATGGTCGGCAATCGCGCGCATTGTCTGTTTCGTCACTGCGAAAGACGAGGGAGAGCCGCGGAATTTGCCGTGACTCGCAGCCGAGAAGCCATCAAGGCTGACATTGAGACTGACACCGCCGAGTTCGCTGAGAGTGCTCAAGGTGTCGGGCTCTATCAGGGTGGCGTTCGTGCATACAGTCACCGTCATCTCGCTCCGGCGCGCGGCTTGAATGATGGAAACGAGATCAGGGTGCGCAAATGGCTCACCCCCAGTGAGCGTCAGCCGCGCAACCCGCGCTTGGCGTAACTGCGGCAGAACAACATCCTCCATCTGCTCCAGCGAAATGTCGATCCCCTCGCGGCCCGACGATACGAAGCAGTGCGCGCAATGAAGGTTGCAGCGCTCGGTCACCTGAACGAGTGCCTTGCGCTCAGGAGCGATTGTGGACGTGCGAAAGTAGCATGAGGCGGCAACACCCTTCCCGGTGATTCTGCGGCCGGCCATCAAGGATCCCGCAATCTGGCAGGGAACCGCGCTGGACCGTCGAAAGCCGGGAGCGCCCGGACAGCCACTACGCGCCACGTCCGTGGTCGCGCCATCCCATGACGACACTCGTTCAGACCAAGCGCCCGGTCGCGCGACCGCGACGCACGGCCCGTCGGGGAACACGGCAGCCGACCACCTCCACGATCAGCTTGCTGACCTTCAACATCGGGGCGGCGGCAGCGCCACGCGCAACCGAGATTCTCCGCTGGTTGAGGTCGCGTAGAGACGACGTGATTGTGCTCACGGAGACGAGCGGTGGCGCAGGTACCGCGCTCCTCGGCGAAGGGCTCCGCGCAAGTGGCTTCAATGTGCACCATACCTACGATCCTCGTGAGCGTGGCGTACTGCTTGCGAGCCGAATTCCGATTGCTCAAGACTTGTCCGAACGAGTGGCCGTGACGCTTCCGTGTCGGGCATCTGCGGTGGTGCTCGAGACCAAGCCACGAAAGATCGCCATCGTCGGCGTCTATATCCCCTCGCGCGACCGCAGCGAGGTCAAGGTCGAGCGCAAGATGGCTTTCATTCGATCGCTGACCGATAGCCTTCAAGAGCTTCCGGTCCAGCAGCGACACCGCCTCGTCCTGGCAGGCGACTACAACGCCGTTGCAAGGTGCCATGAGCCTCCGCTTCCGGGCTTCTTCCCGTGGGAGTACGGCCTGCACGATGAACTCACCCAGATGGGCTTGCGGCCAGCACACGAGCTTCGTCCGCGTGGCGGTCAGCCGCACAGCTGGATCGGGCGCACCGGCCTTCGCTACCTCTACGACTACGTCCACGTCGGCGAGGCCCTGCACGGCGCCGTCGAGCGATGCGGGTACCTGCATGGCCCCAGGGAGCGTGGCCTTTCCGACCACGCCGCAGTATCGGTACGCCTGCGCGTCACGTAGGTCGGTCATCACTCGAGTGTTACTGCCCTGAGAAGTAGGGCGTCAGGTCGATCAAGTTGCTCCAGGTCAAGGTGACGAGCAAACTCTTTCGCCACCACCCGGTGGGCCGAGCCCTCTTTGGCAGCCTCGTTGTTCGCGGATCCCCACCTATCCTTTGGCTCAGCAAGATTCGGTAGGCCAAACGCGGCCGTGAGCAAGACCAGCGGTACGTTGTGGTTGCGCGACTTCGCAGCGTCAATTGCCTTGAACTTGAACTTTTTATGGGCTTCAGAGCCTGCCGAACGGCGCTCTATCTCCTTGAGCATCTCGACATGCCCAGGTACAAGCAGCTCGAGCGCATACGCATTGGCGTCGTTCTCTTGATCGTCATCGTTCTCCCCCCAAACGCTCTCAACATCGATGAGGCCGTTGCGAGCGACATGGCCAAGCGCGAAGTGCCCGAGCTCATGGGCCAGCGCGAATAGCCAGTACGCCTTGTAGTCAGGTGCCTCTTTAAGGATCACGACCGGTTGGTCGCCGATTAGCCACGCGCCCGCCGAGAATCCGCCCGGTGCTTTCATCGGGACCACGATGATTCCAGCATTCCAACACCAATCTAGAAGTCCGTCGAGAGTAATCCCAGTTGCGTCGTCAGTCACGGACTCGCGGATAGTCAGGGGGTCTGCTGGCACCGTACCCGGATCTCCTGAGTAAGCGAGCGCGCTCCGTTGCGCTAGGGCCTCGGCAAGCGTTAGCAGTGCCTGGTTGTCGTCCTTTGTGGTGCTGCGGCGTTTAAGCGTCAGTTGGCCAGCTGGGACCGGCAGGACGAGATCATTCCGAATGATGCTTTGCGGATCCCATCTGAACGCTCGCCCGATTACTTCTAGCAGTTCACGGGGATCAACTGCTTCCGCTATTCGATTGACAACCTCAGGCGGAACGCCAACGTGCTGCGCCCGCCTTCTTATCTCTTTTACTGATACCTCGGGCGCGTCCGGACCAGCAATATCCGCAAAGCTTGCATCAAGCGCCCGCAAGAGGCTCCGCAAGGTTGATATCCGCATGTCGGTTTCGCCCTGCTCAAGCTTCGCCAGTTGCGGCGGAGACATGCCAACGACGCCGGCGATTGCCTTTTGACTCATTCCCCGGTTCTCGCGCAGCGCGCGTAGGCGTCGACCGATTCGTCGCGCCTCCTCCGCGTCGCGCTCACGTAGCTCTTGAGCAAACGCTGGATCGGCAGCGGAGCGGATCACCATCCAGTCGATCTCGCGATCGCCCTCGACCGTCCTGATCAAGACAGCAGCTCGGCCCTCAGCCACATCGACCGTGAACTCGCCCGTAAGCCCTAGTCCTGTGGAATCGATCTGCACGGTATCCCCGTTCGCAAAGACAACCTCTACAAGGTTGTCCCGACGGGCCGCCTCCTCGACATCCCCGTATCCGGGCTCCATCCATGGCTCGGAGGCGTTCACGGGTTCAGCCGCTCCCATTCGGCGAGTAGGTCTTCTTGGTTGTCGCGGATCATCTTCATCACCTCAGGGGGCACCGGCTCGATCTCTTTGAGCACCGCGAGCGAGTAGAGGTGTACGGACGCGATTCGCTTGCCGCGGTGCTTGACGTGGGCGTGCGGGCTGTGGTGCCGCTCGCCGCGCTCGTCTCCCACGTAGACGCCATAGTTTGGACGGTAGAGGACTCGAGGCATACAAGTTAGCGAATAGGTTAATTTGCGCGGCCGACGGGACATCGTAATGCCGTGTTCTGATCCGCGTCGTGCGACACCCCCTGGCAAGCATCGAGGGGTTCTGCGCCCTGTCGCCCGAGCGGCCCGTCTCTGAGGCAGGGCGTCTGCTTACAGGCCCGTTTCGAGCCAGTCGATGATGCCGGCGATTTTGGGCCAGTCTTCGGCTTTGCGGGCTTCGATGAGGTCGGTGAGGGCCTGGGGCTCGATCGAGAGGAGGGCTTCGGCGCCGGCTGAGGTCCAGCGGACTAGGGCGTGGTGGATGAGGGTGTCGACGGGGACCCCGGTTGCCTTGGAGAGGTTCTCGAAGGTGGGGCGGGGGTCGACGGTGAGGGAGAGTCCGGCCTGGCGGGCGAACTCGCGGTGCTCGGGTGAGACGGTCACTCGGGCCGGGCGTCGGGTGAGCCGTTGGACTCGAGGCGGGTGATGAGGTCGTCGAGACGGAGCTCGTCGAGGTCTTTGCCGACGGCGTCGAGCTCGTTGGCGCAGTAGACGACGAGGTCGCGGCCCTCCTTGACGAGGTCGTGGGTCTCGCGGAGACCGGCGGTGCCGGAGTCGAGGCGCTTGATGATCTCCTCCAGGCGTTCGGCGGCGGCCTCGTAGGACTCCAGGGCGGGCGTTGTGGCCGGGTCGGCCGCGAGGTGCGGCTGGGTGTCGTCGTCGCTCATGTCTCGTCGATTCTGGCGCGGACGGCGGCGTCGTGGAAGCGGATGTTGAGGTCTTGGATCTTGCGAGCGGCCTCGGCGCTGGTGACGAGCTCACCGGCGGGGTCCTCGACGAGGGCGTAGCCGCGCTTCAGCATCTGCTCGGGCTCGTGCTTGGCGGCCTCGGCCTTGCGCTCGATCACGAGGCGGTGGCGGGCGGTGTGCTCGGTGCGGGTCGTGAGCTGGCGGGCGCTGGCGGCACGTAGCTCGCGGGCCTTCTGGTGCAGCCAGCCGCGCTGGCGGGTGATGTGCTGGCCGGGGGCGCGCGAGAGCGCGGCGAGATGGCGGGCGCGGCTGACGAGCGCGCGGCGACCGCAGGCGTCGAGGCGGCGGGCGGAGGTCAGGGCGGCCGCGCGGGCCTGGTTGACGTCGATCTGGACCGCCGTCTCGGCGGCGTGGGTCGGGGTCGAACACGAGACGGCGGCGACGTCGTCGATCAGCGTGCGGTCGGTGTGGTGGCCGACCGAGGCGATCACCGGCAGGGGCAGCAGGGCGACGGTGCGGCACAGCGTCTCGTCGGAGAAGGCCATCAGGTCCATCACGGAGCCACCGCCGCGTGCAACGACGATCACGTCGACGTCGGCGAGTGCCGCCAGGTCCTGGATCGCGCGGGCGACCTTCGGGGCGGCATGGCGGTCCTGGACCGGGGCGAAGCCCCAGACGAGGCGGCCGGCCCAGCCGCGCCGGTGGAGTCCGGCGAGCACGTCGTCGCGGGCCTTGCCGCCCTCGCCGGTGACGACGCCGATCGCGCTCGGGAGCTCTGGTCGGTGAAGCGCCTTCTGTGGCTCAAACAGGCCCTCGCCGTGGAGGCGGCGGCGCAGGCGCTCGATCTGGGCGAGCAGCTCGCCCTCGCCGGCGATCTTGATCCCGGTTGCGCGGAAGGAGAACGAGGGCGAGGAGGTGGCACTGCCCGGGTAGTAGTCGCAGCCGCCGGCCAGCACGACCTGGGCACCGTTCTCCAATGCGATCGCGGCCTTGTCGTAGTCGTCGCGCCACATCGAGCAGGGCAGCGCGCCGCGGTCGTCGCGCAGCTCGAAGTAGACCGCCTTGGCGCGGATGCCGAGGTTCGACACCTCGCCGAAGACCTGCACGCGCGCGAACCCACGCAACTGGCCGCGCAGCGCGTCGGCATACTCGCCGACCGGGAACGGCCCCTTGAGCTCGCTGCCTTCGATCCCCGCGGGTGGGATGCGCTGCTGGTCCGGCGTGGCCATACGTCGATGTTCGCAGCAGGGTGCGACGCCGGGCGGATTTCGGCGTGTATGCGGGCGGCGATGGTCGGCCGTCGCCGGAGGTACCGTCCGGACATGACGCGCGTGACGACGGTGGTCTTGACGGTGCTGGTCACGGCGGCCGTCGTGGCTCCGGCCGCCGCTGAGGCGAAGCGCTGGCGCCCGGACCTCGAGGCGGCCCGTGCGTATGCCGCGAAGCGTGCCGGGACGATCTCCTTCGCGCTGCGAACCGGTCACCGCCTCTACCGCTCCGACGCCTACCGCGTCTACCGCTCGGCCAGCGTCGTGAAGGCGATGCTGCTGGTCGCCTACCTCAACCACGAGAGCGTCCGCGGGCGCAAGCTCACCGGCGCCGACCACGCGCTGCTCGACCCGATGATCCGCTGGTCGGACAACGGCGCCGCGTCGCGGGTGCGGGACGTCGTCGGCAACGGGGCGCTCGAGCACCTGGCCGATCGTGTCGGGATGGGGCGCTTCGCGAGCGCACCGAGCTGGGGCGACACGCAGATCACCGCGGCCGGCCAGAGCAAGCTGTTCCTGCGGATCGACCGCTACGTCGTCCGCCGCCACAGGGCGACGGCACTGCGGTTGCTGCGCACGGTGATCGGGCCGCAGCGCTGGGGGATCGCCCAGGCGCCGCACCCCGGCTGGAAGCTCTATTTCAAGGGCGGCTGGGGTGATTACGGCGAGGTCGATCACCAGGTCGCGTTGCTGCGGCGTGGCAAGCGGCGGATCGCCGTCGCGATCTTGATGACCGGCTTCCCGAGCCACGAATACGGCAAGCAGACGCTGGAGGGGATCGCGCGGCGGCTGTTGCGCGGCCTCGGTCCGCGCGCCCGGCCGCGCTGAGTCAACTCCTGGCCGCCTGGCCAAACGTGCGCTAGGGTCGCGTCCGTGGATCTGACCCTGTCGCCGAGCGAGCAGGCTTTCGCCGACGAGCTGCGTGGTTGGCTCGCCGACAACAATCCCGGCGAGGAGCCTTCGGGCGACGAGGCGGCTTGGGAGTTCCGGCTCGCCTGGCAACGCAAGCTGCACGAGCAGGGGTACGCGGGCCTGTCTTGGCCCGAGGAGTTCGGCGGTCGCGGCGCGACGCTGATCGAGCAGGCGATT
This sequence comes from uncultured Solirubrobacterales bacterium, assembly GCA_965653255.1. Classification (GTDB taxonomy): domain Bacteria; phylum Actinomycetota; class Thermoleophilia; order Solirubrobacterales; family Thermoleophilaceae; genus JAAYBF01. The sequence goes on from CBFGZN010000008.1 coordinate 20,187, forward strand.
TTCGGCGAGGAGATGGCACGCGCCAAAGCGCCGATGGCTGCCAACCTGCTCGGCCTGGTGATGGGCGGCCCGGTCGTGATCGCCCACGGCACCCAGGAGCAGAAGCAGCGCTACCTCGAGCCGATCCTGTCGGGCGAGGAGATCTGGTGCCAAGGGTTCTCGGAGCCGGAGTCGGGCTCCGACCTCGCCTCGCTGAAGACGCGCGCGGTCAAGGACGGCGACGAGTGGGTCGTCACTGGGCAGAAGGTCTGGACGACGTTCGCCCACCACGCCAAGTGGTGCATGCTCGTCGCGCGCACCGACCAGGACGCACCGAAGCACCAGGGCATGACCTACTTCCTGATGGACATGGAGCAGGACGCCGTCCAGGTGCGACCGCTGCGCCAGATCACCGGCGAGGAGGAGTTCAACGAGCTCTTCATCGAGGAGGCGCGGATCCCCGACGAGAACGTCGTCGGCGGGGTCGGCAACGGCTGGGCGGTCGCGATCACGACACTGATGCACGAGCGCGCCGGGCTCGGCGCCGGCTCGGCCGCGTCGGTCAAGATCGCCCTCAGCCAGCTGATCGAGCTCGCCAAGCAGAACGGCGTCGCCGACGATCCCGTCGTCCGTCAGAAGATCGCCGCGCTGCTGATCGAGACCGAGGCGCTGCGGCTGAACGCTTGGCGTGGCTTGACCCAGATCATGAAGACCGGCGTTCCGGGCCCCGAGGGCTCGCTGCCGAAGCTGCAGTGGTCGGCGGTCAACCAGGGCCTGACCGAGCTGGCGGTCGCGATCCAGGGCGAGCAGGGCATGCTGCGCGAGTCCGATTGGACCTACCGCTTCCTGCGCGCCCGCGCGAACTCGATCGAGGGCGGTACGACCGAGATCCTCAAGAACATCATCGCCGAGCGCGTGCTGAACCTGCCGAGGCTGCGATGAACTTCGACTTCTCCGACGACCAGCAGGCGATCAAGCGCACCGCGCACGATCTGCTCGCGGATCGCTTTAAGCCCGACACGGTGCGCGAGCTGGCTGAGGCTGAGCGCTACGACGACGCCAACTGGAGCGAGCTCGCCGAGCTCGGCTGGGCCGGGATCGCGATCGACGAGGCATATGGCGGACAGGGGCTGGGAACCGTCGAGCTGGCGATCCTCGCCGAGGAGCTCGGCTACACGGTCGCGCCAGTGCCGTTCCTCTCGAACGCGGCCGGCGGAATCGCGATCCAGCACGCCGGCAGCGACGCCCAGCGCGAGCAGCTGCCCGGCATCGCCTCGGGCGAGGCGCGCGCGACGGCGGGGCTGCTGCGCAACGGCGTCGCGGCGCTGGTTCCCGACGCGGACAGCGCCGCGACGATCGTCCTCTTCGACGGTTCCGGTGGTGGCGTCGTGCTCGACGCCGCCGACTGTGAGATCGAGCCGCTGGCGACGATCGACCAGACGCGCCGCTACGCGCGCGTCACGCCGCGCGACGGCGCGGGCGAGCCGCTTGGCGGCGACCCTGGCCCGGCGCTCGACCGGATCGCCACCGTCGTCGCGGCCGAGATCGTCGGCGTCGCGCAGAAGACGCTCGAGATGGCCGTCGAGTACGCCCGTGACCGCCAGCAGTTCGGCCGCCCGATCGGCGCTTACCAGGGGGTCTCGCACCGCTGCGCCGACATGCTGCGCGAGACCGAGAGCGCCCGTTCGACGACCTACTGGGCCGCTTGGGCGGCCGACGCCGAGCCCGAGACGCTGCCGCTGGCGTCCGCGATGGCGAAGGCGCTGGCCTCCGACGCCGGCTGGAACGTGGCCTCCTCGGCGCTCCAGGTCCACGGTGGCATCGGCTTTACCTGGGAGCACGACCTCCACTTCCTGCTCAAGCGGGCGAAGGTCGACGGAGCGCTCTTCGGCTCCGCTTCAGAGCATCGCGAGCGCGTAGCTGCGCTCTCAGGGCTCTAGACAGCCGGACGGTCGGCGAGTGACGGCATTGGCGGCTCGCCGTCGCCGGGAGTGCCGCGCCGCTCCGAGCCCTCGGAGAGCAACTCGAGTCGCGCGATCTCGCGCTCGCCGAGCACTCGGGCGGGATGGTCCGCCGGGAGGCCCGAGATCAGCGTCCGGATGCGGTTGCGGAGCTGGAGCGCGAAGTGCGGGGTGGAGGCGCCCATCAGCTGATGCACGTCCTCGACGGTCGGCTCGCGGTCCAGCCGGCCGGGCTGCTCGTACTCGCTCACCGGGGAAAGTCTACGGGCAGGGTCAGGGGGTCTGCGCTTGAACGGGAATCAGCTCGGTGACGGCGTCGAGCTGGGCCTGCTCGTCGACCGAGACCTGCTCGTCGTCGCCGAGGATCCAGACGCGGTTGTAGACCGCCTGGCCGGGGTCGTCCTCGTAGCCGGGCTGGACGCTGAGGAAGTAGTTCTCGAGCGCCACCGGCAGCTTCTCGGCATTGTCGGTCAGCAGCAGCGGGGCGAAGACCCCGCGCGTGGCGAGCGTCGCCGCGGCGGCCGCGTTGAGCGGTCGATCGACGCCGGCGACCGTGAAGTTGTAGCCGGGGACCGTCGCGCCCCAGCCGAAGTCGCCCTCCTCGTAGCGGGCGAACTCGATCGCGTTCTCGACCGGTTGCGCCGCGCCGATCCGGGTCGTGCGGCCGAGCTTGCGCAGCTGGGCGAGCGCCTTGTCCGAGACGGCCGCCGGCGGGCCGAGGACGAAGATGTTCGGCTTGTCGTGCGCCGCGATCGCCTTGCGCGTCGCGGGCGGGACGTTGTCGCGCTGGGTCAGCAGCACCGTGTCGCCGGAACGGGCCGCCCAGGCGGCGGCCGGCATCGCGAACGCGGGCTGCTCGCCGGAGACGACGACCACGTTCTTCGACGGCTCGCCACGCGCCGCGGAGAAGAAGCGGTCGATCGCGGCGGCGCGCTCGTAGGGGTCCGCCCCCTCGATGCGTGCGGTGCGGTAGCCGTCGGGCTTGGCTGGCTCGTCGCCGATCCGGATCACCTGGGCATCCTCGGACAGATCCGAGCCGCGTGGGTCGAGACGGTCGAGCGTGTCGGCCGAGACGTTCGGCAGCTCGTCGCCGTTGGAGAGCAGCAAGGGCGCGCCGATCGGCTTGGCGGTCAGCACCGCCGCCGTGATGCCGGCCTGCCAGTCGTCGGAGTCGACCAGGACGACCGCGTTCGGTCGGTTCGACTCCGTGGTGGCGGGGAAGGCGGCGTTTGCGACGCCGGCGGCGTCGCCGGCCGCGTCGTCGCCGCCGACGCGAACGGTGTTGCGGGTGGCGGTCGACGGGAAGCCCAACTGGGCGGCGGCCTCGTCGCCGTCCGACGGCGGTCCGAGCTGGGGCGGACGGTTGTCGTCGTCGCCGAGGCTGCAGCCGCCCACGGCGACGGCGGCGAAGGCCATCAGCGTGGCCGCGGTCCCTCGATTCACCCGCACGGCTCCGGAGACTAGCCGGCGTGTTCGCGCCGCGCGTTGCCCGCGTTCGACGGTGTTTCGACTGTCGCGCAAAGGTCGATCCGCTGCTATTGGTTGACTAGTCAGTCAACGCTTCGCGAAAGGGTCTTCAACGTGGATTTCAGGCTCAACGACGGGCAGCAGGAGTTCCAGCAGCACTGCCGCAAGTTCGCCACCGAGGTGATCCGGCCGGTCGCCGACAAGCACGACCGCGAGCAGTCGGTACCGTGGGACGCGATCAAGCAGGCGCGCGCCTGGGGCCTGCACGGCACGCCGATGCTCGAGCGGATGGGTGCCGACAACGACGGCATGATGGGCGTGATCTACGCCGAGGAGCTGCACTGGGGCTGCGCCGGGATCGCGCTCTCGATCGTCGGGTCCGGTCTGGCTGCCGCTGGCATCGCCGCCTCCGGCACGCCGGAGCAGATCGGCGAGTGGGCGATGCAGTGCTACGGCGAGGGCGACGAGATCAAGCTCGGTGCCTACGCGGTCACCGAGGCCGGCGCCGGCTCCGACGTCAAGTCGCTGCGCACCACAGCCAAGCGCGACGGCGACGAGTGGGTGCTCAACGGCACCAAGGTCTTCATCACCAACGGCGGAATCGCCGACGTTAACGTCGTCGTCGCCAACGTCGCGCCCGAGCTCGGTCACCGCGGCCAGGCCTCCTTCGTCATCCCGAAGGACACGCCCGGCCTGCGTCAGGGCAAGAAGGAGGACAAGATCGGCATCCGCGCGTCGCACACCGCGGAGCTCGTCCTCGAGGACTGCCGCATCCCGGTCGAGTACCTGCTCGGCGGGATGGACAAGCTCGAGCGCAAGCTAGAGCGCGCCCGCTCCGGGCAGACCAGCGGCTCGTCGAACGCGCTCGCGACCTTCGAGGTCACGCGGCCGATGGTCGGCGCGTCGGCGCTCGGCATCGCCCAGGCCGCCTACGAGTGGACGCTCGAGTACCTCGAGGACCGCTCCGACGAGAACGGTCCGCTAATGGAGCAGCAGCGCGTCCAGCAGGTGCTGGCGGACGTCGCGACCGAGATCGAGGCGTCGCGACTGCTCGTCTGGCGCGCCTCCTGGATGGGGCGCAACGGCGTGCCGATGACCGGCGGCCAGGGCTCGATGTCGAAGCTCAAGGCCGGCGACGTGACGATGTGGGCGACGACGACGCTGATGGATCTCGTCGGCGAGGCTGCACAGTCGACCGACTGCCCGCTCGAGAAATACTTCCGCGACGCGAAGATCTACCAGCTGTTCGAGGGCACGGCCCAGGTTCAGCGACTGGTCATCTCACGGATGCAGCGGCGCGAGTACCAGGAGCGGCTGCAGGCCGCTGCCAGCGCACTCGCCGGCGCTGCGGCCTAGAATCCGCGCTACGTCCAGCCGCCGTGTGGGCGGGTGGTCCGGCTTCTCACCTTCGGGCGGGCGCCCAATTTGAAGGTCGAGGGGCTGGATCACCTGCCGGCCGGGGACGCAGTCGCCGATAGCGCCACAATCACGCTGTGGAGCTCTCGCTAGCCCCGGGCCCGATCGCCTACCTGCTGCTCGCGGAGTTCCTCTACCTGCGCGCGGTGCGGATCCTCGGCGGCCGCGGCTACGACGTCCCGTTCTGGCAACAGGTCGCCTGGCACGGGGCGATGGCATGCATGGCGATCGCGCTGCTCGGGCCGCTCGACCCGCTCGCCGAGGACCTGCTCGTCGCCCACATGGGCCAGCACCTGCTGATCGCCGACATCGCCGCGCCGCTGCTGCTCGTCGGGCTGCGCACCCCCGTCTACGCTTTCCTGATCCCCAAGCCGGTCCTCATCCCACTCGCCCGCAGCAAGCCGCTGCGCTCGGCGTTCCGCTTCCTGCGTCAGCCGCTGGTGGCGATTCCCGTCTGGATAGTCACGCTCTACACGTGGCACTTCAGCTTCATGTTCGAGTCGGCGCTGACCAACGACTGGGTCCACGCGCTCCAGCACGTCTCGTTCGTCGGCGCGTCGCTGCTCGTCTGGTGGTCGGTGATCGAGCCGAAGAAGCGGCGGCTGCCCGGCGAGCTCTGGAAGGTGCCCTATCTGCTCGGGGCTCGTCTCGCCGGGATGTTCCTCGGCATGGCGTTCATCATCATGCACACGCCCGCCTACGACCACTACGTGTTGCGCACCGAGGCGCACGGCTGGTCGCCGCTCACTGACCAGCAGGTGGCGGGCGGCATGATGCTCGGCCTCGACTTGCTGGTGATGCTGTTCGCGACCGGGTTCTTCTTCTACCGCTCAGCGGAGGATCACGACAGAGCCGAGCGGCAGCGGCGGACCGCTGCGCTCAGCCGCCGATGATCAGGCAGGTCGAGGTGCCGTGCGCCAGGAGCTTGCCGGCTCCATCGCGCAGGTATCCCTCCGCCGTGGCCACCTGGCGGCCGCGATTGACGACGCGTCCCTCGGCCGCGATCTGGCCGGTCTCGACGGTAATCGCGCGGACAAGGTTGAACTTCGTCTCGAGCGTCGTGTAGCCCTGGCCCTGAGGGAGCGTGCTGTGAACCGAAGCACCCATCGCGCTGTCGAGCAGCGTCGCGGCGAGGCCACCGTGTACGACGCCGATCGGGTTGTAGTGCTGCTCGCCCGGCTCGGCGGTGAAGACGACGCGACCCTCGTCGACCTCGGTCAGCGTGAAGTCGAGTAGCCGCTGGATCGGTGCGGGCGGCAGCTCCTCGGCGCGGATCGCCTCGAGGAAGTCCAGTCCGCGCATCGCCCGTGCTTGCTCGCCCAGCTCGCCGGGGTCCTCCCAACTGACAATCATCGACCGATCCATTCACCCTCCCCGATTACAGAGCCACTAGTCTAGGTTCTCGCTCGTTCGACCCCTATAGAGGGCTAAAGGAGATACACGATGGCAGGCCTCGGCGGACGCATGTCTACGGTCGTAAAGGCCAAGATTTCGAAGATGCTCGATCGGGCGGAGGACCCGGCCGAGACGCTCGACTACGGCTACCAGAAGCAGGTCGAGCTGCTCCAGAACGTCAAGAAGGGGATCGCTGACGTCACGACCTCGAAGAAGCGGCTGCAGATGCAGTCGCAGAAGATCGAGCAGTCGGTCGTCAAGCTCGACACCCAGGCCCGTCAGGCGCTCGCCCAAGGCCGCGAGGACCTCGCCCGCGCTGCGCTCGAGCGCAAGACCGTCGCCCAGACCGAGCTCCAGTCGCTCGACAGCCAGATCGAGCAGCTCGCCTCCCAGCAGGAGCAGCTGACCCAGAACGAGAAGAAGCTGCGCGCCAAGATCGAGGCCTTCCGCACCAAGAAGGAGGTCATCAAGGCCCAGTACTCCGCCGCGGAGGCGCAGGTTAAGATCTCCGAGGCCGCCAACGGAGTCGGTGAGGAGATGGCCGACCTCGGCCTGGCGATCCAGCGCGCCGAGGACAAGACCGAGGAGATGCGCGCCCGCGCTGGCGCCGTCGAGGAGCTCGAGGCCGCCGGCACCTTCGACGACCTCTCGCAGCTCGGCGACGGCCAGGACGACATCGACCGCGAGCTCGCGCAGCTCGGAGCCAGCGGCCAGGTCGACGACGAGCTTGCCGCAATGAAAGCCGAGCTTGGAACGGGCGGCGGCGAGTCGCCCCAGCTCGGCAACGGAGAGGAGAGCAAGTGATCGTCCGCATCTCCGGCGAGGGCCAGTACCGCCTGCCCGACGCCGACGCCGAGCGTCTGAACGAGCTCGACAACCGCGCCGTCGCCTCAGTCGAGGCCGGCGATGAGACCGGCTTCGGCGAGCTCTGGGCCCAGATGCTCGCGCTCGTCGAGACCGACGGTGAGGTGATCGGGGACGACGAGCTGGTTCCGTCCGACGTCATCCTGCCGCCGCGGGATTCGAGCTTCGCCGAGGCTGCGGGCGAGTTCACCGGCGAGGGGCTAATTCCAGACTGACCTAGGGGCGCTGCGTCTGAGGGTCTGGCGGTGCTGGCCGTTGCTCCTATGTCAAGTGGGTTGTTGGTTGGGGTTGGGTGGTGAGGGTG
>CBFGZN010000009.1:0-25827 GCA_965653255.1 uncultured Solirubrobacterales bacterium
TGAGCTTGGGATCGACGTGGGTCGCGATCGCGTCCTCGATCGACCGCGCGGGCGTCACGGCGGGGATGCCCTCAACGAGGGTCCGGTCGGAGTCCGCCAGGTCGCGGTGGTGGATGGTGTAGGTCGGGGGAATCTCGCGGTTGATCCGGTACGCGCGCGGGACGGTGATGTGGACCTTGGTCGGGTTGATGTCGCAGAGGTCGTGCAACTCGAGCGCTGTGTCGTGGGACAGCACGCCGCGAGTACGTCGTGGCCAGAGCACGGCCTCCATCAGATGCTCGCGCCCTGTGTGCGGGATAACTTTGAATCGGTAGAGGCCGCGCGCGACGCGCTCGAGAGTTCCGCGGCGCTCCATGTCGACGAGGCGCTTCTCGTCGATGCCCAGCGAGCGAGCATCGTCAGATGTGACGAAGCCGTATTGGTCGAAGGCATGCTCCAGGAGGATGTCGCGAACGGCAGTAGCCATTTCGCAAAGTATGGCATATAGCAATAGTTTGTGCGGCCGCGCTTTGCGGGCCGGTCGAGCGATGCGACCGGAGCTTGGAGCGTTGGCGTGATCGCATTCCGCGGCCCGCACGTATCGCCAGCCTCTGAGTGCACCGAAGCGTGAGAACGAGGGCGTTCGCCTTCTCCCCGAGCGAGGGGCGTGTGAACTGGCAGCAGGCATGGTCGGTCTCCTGACCGACGAGTCGCCAGGGCCGTCGTCGCCCGATCTGCCGCCGCTGTCTCACGCCGAGGGAAGCGGGTTCTCGCACGAATGCGGGAGGTGGTCGGGCAGCCGGGACGTCCCCATCGGCAACTCGCTGGACACGTCCGTGAGAACGGCGTAGGGGTGATCTTCAAACCCCAGGACGCTAGTAACCACCGGGCACCGGCCGTCGGACATCGATGGCTGGTGCCTCACCTTCCCCGACGTCGATGCCTATGGGTGGCTAGGCAGACGCTCGTCGGCGGCCTTGTAATCAACCTCGGCGAACAACGCCTGGAAACACTTCTGGTCGAAGCCATCCAACCGCTCGACAACGTGGCGCTGGGGAAGGAACCGGAAACGTTGTCGCAGTTCATGGACCTCCTCATTACCTGCGCGTTTGTCCACGAGGCAAATCGGGCTCATCGGGCCGATACGCCACCCAGGTGTCTCAAGGCCCATCACGTAGCTCTTGCAGAGTTCGTAGAGGACGAGGCGCGCGTAGGGATCGGCGGGCGGCAGGGAGTAACCGATGATCCCTACACCAGCCCATCCGAACCCATAGCCCGGGAGCCCCTCCCAGAATGACCGAAGGGGTGTCCCATAGAGCTGCTTTGCCTCAGACGGGGCGAGCACGAACGGCGGATGGAAGTACGAGACCTGCGTACTTGCGTAGTACGAATCGAGGTCGTCTATAACCTCGATTTCGCGGAGCGGATCGTCCACAGGACGCGGCCCCTCCGTGAGAGGCCGCGTCTGGGACACACCTTTCTCCTCGCCGAACAGTAGGTCCCGTTTACGCGTGTACTCGACGCCCTCTCGGCCTTGAAGCCGCTCCATGTAGGCGAGTTGACGGTCATAAGACGTTCGCGTTACCCAATCGATCGAACCGTGCATCTTGAGGATCAAGATCTCCTCAGTCTCGGCATCGAGATCAGGCGTAGACCCGCCAGGTCGTACTTCCGAGTAACGATGGGGGAAACGCCTGTAGGGCGCCCCAACGGAATCGAGGGCGTTCTCGAGCAGGAGGTCGTAATTGAAGGTGACGACGACGTCGTGAGGGCGTAGGCAGTGCACGAAGTCGAGATAAAGTTTGGGAGTCTTCTCCGGGGTTGGGGTCGCGCTGATCAGAACGCGACCGATCCCCCACCGCAATAGAAACTGATCTCGATTGCCCTCTTGCGACCAAGTATCGGACCCGAGCACCCCGAAGGTATGGCGGTAGTCGAGGTAGGCGGCGAACTCCTCGATGTCGATTTGGAACGGGCGCCTTCCCGCGGTTGCTTCGGCGTAATCCAAGTAGCTATCGACCGCCCTATGTAGGTGGGTTCGGCCGTTGAGGTGCTCAATCTCGTTGAGCACGCTGTCGAGCAACTCTGTCGCTAGTGGGAGCCCGGCGGGTTTGGAAAAGCCCGCTCCAAGGATGAAGAGCCGCTGGCTTCCCGGAACATCGCTGCGCTGAATCATCGCGGTCTCATCCTTGCGGCTTTGGCCGACAGAGCTCGGTCGGTCGTAACCAACGGCCGGCGTCCTCCCTACGCTGGCGCTCGCATGGCACGCCAAGACACGTCAGAGGTTCTGCTTCCTGTCCCGGTTCCGAGCAGAGTCAGCCGTTATCACCCAATCGTCAAGCAGTTCAAGGAGCGCGCCGAACGGCATGAGGTCTCTCGCGCTGCGCTTCCCCGGGTTCTGCGAATACTCCAGGGCTTAGCGGTCGAGGCCGAAAGGCGCGGGTACGAAATCGCGCTTGCCCCTCCGGCGGGCGATCCTCGGGCCCGACGCGATGCTTGGTCGGGAGGGCGACGCGGACACGTTGTGATCACCGTGAGAGGCTATGCCACCGCGCTGCGGGTAAGCGAGGAAGGACTACAAAGCCGGACCTACTGGAACGACAGGAACTGCACCTGGTCAGGTGCGCGAGAGCAACACGTATACCCGCCGCTTTCCGAGTACGAAGCGAACGCCACCGGGCGTATCGGCATCGAAGCCGTCTCGAGCTATGGCGGGATAAGGCGGGCGCCAAAATGGGCGGATCGTCGCTCCGGCAACCTCGAGGAGAAGCTTCCGCTTCTCCTGCGCGACCTTGAGCGCCGAGCAATCGAAAACGAACGTCGACGACGAGATGCTGAACACCAATCCGTCGAACGCGAACGCCAATGGCAGGTCGCGGTCGATCGAGCCCGTGACCGACACGCCGAGCATCATCGAGGTAAGCAGCTATGCGCTGAAGCCGAGCGCTGGCACGACGCAAAGCGGGTACACGCCTACTGCGATGCCGCCGAGGCGGCCTATCCAGACGACTCGGAATCCGTTCCGCTCGATGAGCTTCAGCCCTTCCTCGAAGGGTGGAGCCCCTTCGGGCCCAACGGGCGGGCCTGATGCGCCTCAGAAGGCCGAATCGCCCATCGAACCGCCCTCTAGGGAAATCCATTTGGGAAATCTGAGGCCGTTTTCCCGAACCGGCAAAATCAAAAAGTGCTGATTTGCAGGCTATTCCTTGATGGCGAGAGGCGGACTCGAACCGCCGACACCACGATTTTCAGTCGTGTGCTCTACCAACTGAGCTACCTCGCCGGGCTGAGGCATCGTATCGGCAGGGCGGCTGAGGGCTTCGGTAGCCTGGCGCGCCATGCGCAAGCTATCCCTCCTCACGCTGATCTTCGGAACCCTCGCGATCGCTGGCTGCGGCGGCAGTGGGGGCGGTAGCGACGGGTCGAGCCCGCTCGACAATGCGCTGCGGTACCTGCCGGCGGACTCGCCGTTCGCGGTGGCGATCGACACGGACACGAAGGGCGATCAGTTCGAGGCGGCGGGCGATCTGTCGGACAAGTTCCCGTTCGGCGACGACGTCCAGAAGCAACTCGAGGAGGCGCTGGGGGAGCGGGCCGGGAACTTCAAGGACCTGCAGAAGGCGCTCGGCAACGAGTTCGTCGTCGGGTCGACCGACGTCAAGAGCTTCATCGACTCGCCGGGCGACGACGACACCGCGTTCGTCGGGGCGATCCAGGTCGACGACAGCGACGCGCTCGACAAGTTGATCGACGGCGAGAAGGCCGAGGAGGACGGCGAGGCCGACGGCGCCAAGCTCTACAAGGACGACTCCGGCGACTCGTTCGCGATCGATGGCGACGTGCTCGTCGTCGCCGGTTCCAAGCAGGAGCTCGAGGACGCGCTCGCCACCCGCGACGGCGACGACGGCATGACCGAGTCCGACTTCGACGCCGGCACCGAGGGCGTGTCTCAGGACGCGCTGCTGCGCGTCTACCTGAACGTCGGCGAGCTGCTGAAGGCCGATCCCGACGCCAAGCAGGCGCTGAAGTCGAAGTGGGTCGCCGCCGTGCGGACCGCGGGTATCTCGCTGACCTTCGAGCCGAAGGAGGTCGCGGTTGACATCGACGTGACCACCGACCCCGACGGCCTGACCGACGCCGACCTGCCGATCGCCGCCGGCGCCGACGCGCCGCAGGTGCTCGACCGAGGCGGCATCAACCTCGCGCTGCGCGACCCCAGCCAGCTGCTCGAGTTCGCCCAGGCGACCGCCGGGACAATCGACCCCGAGGGCTTCGCGTCGTTCGAGCAGGACAAGGCGAAGATCGAGCGCGAGCTGAAGGTCGACCTCGACGAGGACCTGATCGATCAGCTCGACGGCGACCTTGCGGTGAGTATTGGCCTCGACGGCAAGTTCGGCGCGCGCGCCGAACTGAAGGATCCGGCCGCTTTCGAGCAGACGCTGACCAAGCTCGAGCAGGTGCTGCCGAACATCGCCGAGGGCGCGACCGGGGAGAAGGTCGGCTTCGTCAAGCCGCATGCCGGCGGCGGTCCCCGAGCCGATCGTCGCGATCGCCACCGCGAGCGGCGACCAGATCGTCTTCGGCGTCAAGAACGACGTCTTCGTGCTCTCGAACAGCGCGACGATCGCCGGCTCGCTCGCGAAGGACGGGACCAAGGCGGTCCCCGGAGCGGAGGGCGCGCTGGTGCTGAACATGAACGCCGAGCAGATCGCCAGGGAGGCGTTAAAGCAGGTCGAGAGCACGGATCTCGACTTCGGCGATCAGATCGAGAAGCTCCAGAATGGTCAGTTCGACGCCGGCCCGCTCAATGATCTGATCGGCTCCTTCGAGGCGACCACCGAGGGCCTCTCAGGCAGCTTCAGCGTGACGATCAACAGAAAGAAGTAGCGCCGCGCTACTTCAGCCAGGCCTGCAGGAACGGATACGGGTCCACTGGCTGCCCGCCGGTGTACCAGCCGCCGCCGACCCAGATCTCGAAGTGCAGGTGCGGCCCGGACGAGCTGCCGGTGCTGCCGACCTGGGCGAGCTGTTGGCCGCGAGCGACGTGGTCGCCGACCTTGACGAGCGTCGAGCCCTTGAGCAGGTGCATGAAGACGTAGTCGCGATCCTCGAGATCGCCGTCGAGAACGATGTAGTAGCCGCGCCGCCGGCCTGGTACTTGACGGTTTCGACAGTTCCCGGCCACGGTGCGAGCACCGGGACGCCGGAGGGGGCCGAGATGTCCTGGCCCTGGTGGATGTGTCCGGGGCGGCCGGCGCCGAAGCGGCCGTCCTTGCCGCCGAACGAGAAGACGTTGCCGCCGACCGGGAAGGTGTGGTCGCTGGTCGGCTTGGGGGACGGGACGACGGGGGCCGGCTTGGGGTTGCGCTTGGCTGCACGTCGCCGCGCCGCGGCACGGCGCTTGCGGATCTTCGCGCGCGCCTTGGCCAACGCCCGCGCCCGCTTGCGCGCAGCCGCGCGGCGCTTAGCCGCCCGCTTCTCAGCGGCGGCGCGCTCCTTGGCGGCCTGCTCGGCCTCGAGCTGCTGCAGCGAGCCGTAGCTGGCGCCACCGCTCGCGCCCGAGCCCTCGGGCTGCGGCGCCGAGGCGCCGCCTGAGGCCGCATGCGCGCTCGTCCCAGGTTCGGCCGTCGCGGCCTGGGCGATCCCCGGAGCCGCCACCATCAGCAGCGCTCCGACCCCCAGGCTCAAGACGATTCGCCTCACACACTGAACGTCGGCCTGCTGGCAGACAACCTGAGCGACTGCAACAGGTCGCCCAGCAGCGCGGCCCGCGCACGCCGCCCTAAGCCAGCCGTCCCAGCAGCTCCAGCGCCCCGGCCTTGTGCAGCGGCTCGTTGAGGTTCCCGCACTTCGGCGACTGCACGCATGACGGGCAGCCCTTCTCGCATGGGCACTCGGAGATCAAGCGCGTCGCGTCGGCGACCAGCGTCTCGAACATCCGGAACCCCTGGCGCGTGATCCCAACGCCGCCTGGATGGCCGTCGTAGATGAAGATCGTCGGCCGGCCGGTCTGGCCGTGGAAGGCCGTCGACAGCCCGCCGATGTCCCAGCGGTCGCACATCGCGATCAGCGGCAGCACCGCGATCTGCGCGTGCTCGGCCGCGTGCAGCGAGCCCTGGAGGACGTCCAGGGGAAAGTCCTCCGCCAGCGCCTGCTCCGGAAACTCGTACCAGAGCGCCTGGGTCGTGAAGTGCTCCTCCGGCATGTCGAGCGCGACCAGGTCGAGCACCTCGTGATCGGTCACCCGCTTGCGCTGGTACGCGGTCACCTGCTCGCTGACCGAGACGATCCCGAACGACAGCGTCGCCGGCCCGATCTCGCGCTCGTCGAGCACCCGCTCGATGTAGGTGTCGGTCTCCTTCTTCGGCTGCGTGTAGAAGTCGCCAACGAACGGCCGCACCAGCGCCTGCCGCCGCTCGACGTCGAGCTCCTCGACCTCGTAGCTGCGCCCGAAGTGCAGGTAGATCGCGCCCGGGTGGGCCGCCGACCGCGCCCGCGCCGTCTCGATCGAGCCGATCACCTCGCCCTCGTCGCCCTCGATCACCGCGACCGAGTCCGGCGACGCCGAGCGCAGCGGGATCGCCGCCGCCGGGTAGCCCTCGCCGCGCGGCAGGTAGCGGCCGCCGCGCTCGCGCAGCTGGCCGAGCTTCACGAGCCGGTCGGCGTAGGCGCTCCAGCGCGGCCCGAGGAACTCCTCGTCGCCGGGCGACAGCGGCAGCTCGTAGGCGGCGGCGCAAAGGTGGGCGAGATGGATCTCCTCCGACTCGTGGTCGAGGATCGCGCTCTCCACCGGCCGCTCGAGGAACTCATCGGGGTGGCGGCAGAAGAACTGGTCGAGCGCGTCGGAGCCGGCGACGTAGACCGCCAGGCCGGTCCCGCGCCGCCCCGCGCGGCCCCACATCTGGCGCAGCGACGCGACCGTCCCCGGGAACGTCACGACGATCGCCGCGTCGAGCTCGCCGACGTCGATTCCCAGCTCGAGCGCGTCGGTCGACACCACCGCCAGCAGCTCGCCGTCGACCAGCCGCTGCTCGATCTCGCGCCGCTGGGCGGGGGTGTAGCCGGCGCGGTACGGCGCGACCCGCTCGGCCAGGTCCGCGCGCCCGCGCTCCTCGAGCTTCAGCCGCGTGAACTTCTGGATCAGCTCGATTCCGCGCCGCGAGCGCAGGAAGCAGATCGTCCGCACCTCCTTCTCGACCAGGTCGGCGAGCAGGTCGGCCGCCTCGCCGAGGGCGGACGCACGCGCCCCGGTCCGCTCGTCGACCAGCGGCGGGTTCCAGATCGCGATCTGACGCTCGTGGTGGGCGGCGCCGTCGTCGTCGACCAGCGCCACGTCGCAGCCGGTCAGCCGCTCGGCCAGCTCGACCGGGTTGGCGATCGTCGCGCTCGCCAGCACGAAGCGCGGCTCGGTCCCGTAGGCGAGCGCGATCCGCCGCAGCCGCCGCAGCACGTTCGCGACGTGCGATCCGAAGACGCCGCGGTAGGTGTGCGCCTCGTCGACGACGATCCAGGCGAGGTTGGCGAAGAAGTCGCCCCACGCCTGGTGGTTGGGCAGCACGCCGACGTGGAGCATGTCCGGGTTGGTGAGGATCAGGTTCGAGCGGCGCCGGATCGCGGTGCGCTCCTCCTTCGGCGTGTCGCCGTCGTAGATAGCGGGGCGCAGGTAGCGCAGCTTTAGCGCGTGCAGCGCGCGCGCCTGGTCCTGGGCGAGCGCCTTGGTGGGGTAGAGGTAGAGCGCGCGCGCCGAGCGGTCGTTGGCGAGCGTGTCGAGCGCCGGCAGGTTGAACGCGAGCGACTTGCCCGACGCGGTGCCGGTGGTGACAATCGTGTCGCCCTCGTATGCGGACGTGAGCGTCGCGGCCTGATGGGCGTAGAGCTGGTCGATTCCGGCGCCCGCGAGCGCCTCGCGCAGCTCGGGGTGGAGCGAGTCAGGGATCGGCAGGTGGCGCGCGCGGCGGGCGCCGAGCCGCGAGCGCGCCACCCACTGCTCGCCGTCTGCGGATTGAAGGAGGTCCTCCCAGGGCAGCTTCGTCCGTGTGGTGGCCACGCGATGCCATAGTACGGACGGCGTGATCAGGGCCTTCAGCCACGCCGACTTCCCGCTCGACCTGCTGCTCGAGCGCAAGCGGCAGATGCTCACCGTCGTGCTTCCAGCGCGCGAGGTCGCCGACACCGTCGGCGAGATCGTCGAGCGGATCCTGGCGCTCGACGGACTGGTCGACCAGGTGCTCGTCGTCGACGCCGACTCCGCCGACGGCAGCGCCGAGGTGGCGCGCGCTGCGGGGGCCGAGGTCGTCTCGGAATCCGACCTCGGCGGCGCGGAGCCGCCGGACGGCGACGGTGGCGCGGCTGCCGCGCTTGCCCAGTTCGGCTCGATCCGCGGCAAGGGCGACGCGATGTGGCGCGCGCTCGCCGCCGTCCAAGGCGACCTCGTCGCCTACATCGACTCCGACACGCGCGACTTCGACGCGCGCTTCGTCACCGGCCTCTTCGGCCCACTGATCTGCGAGCCCGACGTCGAGTTCGTCAAGGGCACATACCGCCGGCCGTTCACCGCCGACGGCATCGAGCTGCCCGATGGCGGCGGCCGCGTCAGCCAGCTCATGGCCCGGCCTCTGCTCGATGCCTTCTACCCCGAAATCGCCGGTCTCGTCCAGCCGCTCGCCGGTGAGATCGCGGCCCGCCGCACGCTGCTCGAGCAGCTTCCGTTCGCCACCGGCTACGGCGTCGAGACCGCGATGCTGCTCGATGTGCGTGAGCGCGTCGGCGCCGCGGCAATCGCCCAGTCCGACCTCGGCGAGCGCCGCAACCAGCACCAGCCACTGCCGGCGCTGCGCCCGATGGCGGACGAAGTGCTCGCCGTCGTCTGCGAGCGCCTGCGCTGGGAGGGACGGCTCGACGACGGCGGCCCGACCGACGCGATCGTCTACCGCCCGCCGTTCGCCGAGATCGCCGCCGCGCGTCCGTAGGCTTCGCACCCGATGCCGCTGCGCTGCGTCTACACCGACCTCGACGGCACGCTGCTCGGGCGTGGCGCGTCGTTGTTCCACGACGGCGAGGGGGACTTCAGCCTGTTGGCGGGGCGTGCGCTGGAGGCGTGCCACCGCGCCGGCGTCGAGGTCGTGCCGATCTCCGGCCGCCGCCGCGGCCAGGTCGCCGAGCCGGCGCGGCTGATCGGCGCGACCGCCTACTGCTTCGAGATCGGTGGCGGCCTTGTAGTCGACGGCGAGGAGACCTGGCTCTGCGGCGAGTTCCAGCCACGCGACGGTGAGACCCCCTGGCAACTCGTCGAAGACTCCGGCGCGCCCGCGCTGCTGCTCGACACCTACGCCGACAGCCTCGAGGCCCACGCCCCCTGGCACCTCGGCCGCGAGGTGACGCACCTCTTCCGCGGCTCCGTTGACGTCGCCGAGGCCAACGCCCTGCTCGCCGACAACGGCCACGCCGGCGTCCGCCTGCTCGACAACGGCACGATCGACGCCGACCGCCGCTGCTACCACCTCGCGCCGGCCACGGCCTCGAAGGCGGCAGCCGTCGCCGCCCACATTCAGGCGCGCGGCTACGCGCCCTCCGACTGCATCGCCGTCGGCGACTCGCACGAGGACTCCGAGGTCGCCCCGGTCGTCGGCCACCTCTACCTCGTCGCCAACGCCGACCCGAACCTCCCCGCCGGCCCCAACACCACCCGCACCGAGGACTCCCACGGCGCCGGCTTCTACGAGGCCGTGATCCAGTCGCTGATGGCGTAGGCCGGACGGGTTGAAACACCTCGCGTCGCGCGGTCGTATTGAAGGCGTGACCGGTTCGATCCAGGGAGAGGCGGCGGTCGAGGACCTCTTCCGCCGTCATTGGGGCTCGGCCTACAGAGCCGCTTATCTCGTCGTCCAGGACAGTGCCGCCGCCGAGGACATCGCCCAGGAGGCGATGCTGGCGGCCGTCGGGCGGATCGACCGCTTCGACTGCCGCCGCCCGTTCGGACCCTGGCTGCACCGGATCGTCGTCAACCGCTCGATCGACTGGGTCCGCGCCCGCAAGCGCCGCGGCGAGGTCAGCGCCGACGCCGTGGCTGAGCTCGAGGATCCGGGATCGCCGGACGGCGACCGCCTGCCCGACGACCTCGTCGCCGCGCTTGCCAAGCTCGACCCCGAGGACCGCGCCGTCGTCGTCTTGCGCCACCTATTCGACTACGACTCGACCGAGATCGCCCGCATGCTTGGCGTCCCGCCCGCGACCGTCAGGACGCGGCTGCGCCGAGCGCTCGGCCGGCTGCGACCGCTGCTCGCCGGGCGCGGGCTCGTCCTCGCCGTCCTAACGGCCGTCCTTGCGGTCGCCTTGCTCACGCCGCCCGGCCGCGCCGCGTTGAACGGGGCGGCCGACCTGCTCGGTGAGATCGGCGGGACGCCGACTCCCAAGGACGACCGCGGTTTGAACTCGACCGTTCCACCGGGGCAGCCGGGCTCCCCGGTCGTCGTCGACAACGGCGAGGCGCCAGACGGCTCGCGCTACGAGTGGGTCGCGTTCCGGCGCACCGAGGGCCTCGAGCCGGGCGTCGCGCCGCGCGTGAAGCGGCGGACGATGGACACCTTCTGCGTCACGTTTGGCTGGGCCGACGCGCCGCGACGCAAGGGCACCGGTGGCTGTACGAGCCTCGGCGGCTGGTCGCCGGGCGTGATTCACGTCGGCGGGCGGCTGATCCGCCCAGCGGGCGATGGCGGCGCTCGCGACTACATGGTGAGGGGCGGTGTCGACCATCGAGTCGGGCGCGTACGGATGATCTACCGCCGGCCGGATGGCGGCCGCCACGAGATGCCGGTCGACATCGGACGGGTCGAGGGCAAGCTGCTGCGGCGAGCCGGGGGCGACAAGCCCTTCACCGTCCTCACGGCGTTCATTCCCGCTGCACTCGTCGCCGAGGATCGTCTCAACGACCGCTACAAGTTGATGTCGCTGTCGGTCGTCGATCCGACATTCCCCGTGTTCATGCCTTACGCCGTTGACTACAAGCGCTGTGTTCGGCGCCATGGTGGCTTCTACGAACGCGGCTGGATCGACGTAATCGTCTACGACCGCCGCGGCCGTCGCGTCGCCACGTTGCCGACCCGCACCTCCCGTACCCGACCCGCCGCCTGCAAGGGCATCGCGACGATGCCCGAGGGCAAGGTCCTCGCCGGACCGGAGATCGTCAAGACCCCGACCTTCGAGCGGCTGCAGCGCGCCTTCCCGCCCAAGCATCCGTCGCCCTTCTAGCTGCCCGAAGAGGTGTCGGGTCAGAGCCCCGACGATCCTTCATGCGGCGTCGCCGGCGGGGCTTTCGAGCACTGCCGCGCCCAGCGCCCGGCCGGCCGCCTCGAGCTCGGCGACCGTCGCCGCCTCCGTTACGGTCTGCAAGTCGAGGATTCGCTCCTCGAACGGGTCGAGGGTCGAGCCGCCGACAATTGCGTGGCAGGCGACGCCGCTTTGGCGTGCCCGCGTCGCGACCTCGAAGACGGCCTTGCCCTGAAAGGTCTGGCGGTCGAGGCGACCCTCGCCGGTGACGACGAAGGCGGCGGCGCGCATCCGCTCGTCGAAGCCGATCGCGTTGAGCACGGCCGGCGCGCCCTGGACGAGCTGGGCGCCGCGCCACGCCCACAAGCCCCCGGACAGGCCACCCGCCGCGCCGGTCATCGCCACGCCGCGCGGGTCCTTCGGCGCCTTGCGGGCGAGGCGGCCCAGCCGCTGCTCCAACCGCTTCACCGTGTCCGGGTCGGCGCCCTTCTGCGGACCGAACATCCGCGGCGCGTCCTCCCAGGCGTTGCGGGTGTCGCACCACACCTCGAGCGCCGCCACGGCGCCCGCGCCGCCGTCCGTCGTCGCCGACCCGCCGACGGTGACGATCACCTTCGTCGCTCCCGCCTCCACCGCCGCGACGATCAGCTCGCCGGTCCCGCGCGTCGACGCCGCAAACGCATCGCGCTCGCCCTCCGCCACCAGGCCAAGCCCACTCGCCCGTGCACACTCCACGACAGCCGTCGTCTCGCGCCCCTCGATCAGCGCGAACTCGGCATCCACCACCCGGCCCAGCGGATCCGACACAGTCGCCGTCCGCAACTCGCCACCCAGGTCTGCCAACAAGGCCTCCAACGTCCCCTCGCCACCATCGGCAACTGGCAGCTCCACGGCCTCGACCCCGCCAGCCCGCAGGCCGCGCGCAATCGCCGCCGCCACCTCGGTCGCTGCGAAAGTCCCCTTGAACGTGTCAGGCGCGACCAGCGCCGGACCCATCACGAGACCGTGAGCCCCACACTCTCGGCAGCCGCACGCAGCTCAGCGTCCCAGCAGGCGAACGTCACGTCGCCGGCAGTTCGCAGTGACGTCGCGGCCGCAAGTTGCACGGAGTCGTAGCCGCGCAGCGAGTGTTCGTCAGCGAGCTCGGCGGCTGTGGCAAGCAGCTCGTCATCGGCTGGCACGGCGAGTAGGTCGAGCCAGATCTCGTCGAGCAGACGCCGCGCCGAACGGCTAGTGCCTGTCCCGATCCGCCCGCCGGCACGCATTCGCGCGATCGCCGCGCGGCCCTCTACGTAGCTGATCTCGCTCGTCGCGACTACCGTCGCATCGCTCAGCGCAGCCTGCGTCTCCGTTGTTCCCGGCTCGTCGACGAGCAGCTTCACCAGGGCGCTCGTGTCGACGTACGCGATCAGCGCCGGCCCTCGATCACATAGTCCGAGGCCAACGGACCCTCTCCATGCAGCTTGATCGGCTCCGGCAGAGCTGGGCGGCGGCCATTCCAGCGTGCTTTGCCTGACCCGATCAGCTCAGAGATGCCCGGTGGCATTCCAGCGGGAATCACGCGCGCTACGGCCTTACCGCGCCGGGTCACCGTCAGCACCTCGCCCGCCTCGACACGCTCGATGAAGCGACTCGCGCTGTTCTTGAACTCGCGGACTCCGATTTCGGTCTGCATGTGGCTACCTTAGACCAATAGGTGGTCACATGCCTTTGCGGTCAGCGTCTTGTGCTTACACCTTGCTTGATCGTGCGCGTGGAGTTGCCCATCGCGTCGCGAGCAGTGATCGAGAGGGTCACGCGAAGCAGGCGACGCTGCGTCAGCGTGTTGCGCAGCACATGCCGGGCGGTCCTGGCAAGTGGAGCGTATAGGCGGGTGGGTCGGCCCGCGGGCAGCACCCGCGTCACCGGTCGCAGCGCAAAGCGACGCTTGCCGATCGTCACTCGCCCGGCGACCGTCGCACGGCAGCGCTCGTCGCAGCGAACGCGGGCGTAGGCGCCACCGCGGCGGACGACTCGCTGTATACGGCTGACGTGGACGCGCAAAGAAGGCGGCCGGGTGTCCTCGGGCGCGAACGGCACGCCGGTCGCGCACGGAATCCGGCTGTCGTTCTCGACCAGGCGGTAGACCGGGCCGTTGAACGAGGTGGCGTAGACGCAGCCGCCGGCGTCCTCGCCGAAGGAGGTCAGCCTCGGGACCTCCGCCAGCGGTCCGACCTCGCGGTCGTCAGTCGCGCCGGTCGTGGCGAGCTGCGTGCTGCGCAGGCGGTCGACGTAGAAGTCGCCGTAGACGAGCCGGCCGTAGAGCGACGGCAGCGATGGGTCGCGCACGACATAGCCGTTGATGATCGACTTGTAGCCGTCGGCCCGCGTCCGCTCGAGCACCGGCAGCACCGATCCGGTCAGGTCGCACGGCTCGTCGGTCCCTCGCTTCGACCAGCCCTCGCAAGCGTTCCAGCCGAAGTCGGCGCCACGCCCGCGTCCGTTAGCCGCCGGCAGGTAGTTGATCTCCTCGGTCGTCTTCTCGCCGACGTCACCAATCGTCAGGTCGCCGGTCAGGCGGTCGAACGAGAAGCGGAACGGGTTGCGCAGACCCGACGCCCAGATCTCCGGCCGGCGGCCCGGCTGGCCGACGTACGGGTTGCCGACCGGGACGGTGTACTCGCCCGGACCGGCTCCGCGCGGGTCGATCCGCAGCAGCTTGCCTGACAGGCTGCCGAGATCGCGTGCGGGCGCGCCGCCAGTGCCGCCGTCGCCCGGCGCGAGGTAAAGCAGGTCGCCGCCGAATTGGATCTGACCGCCATTGTGGTGACTTCCTGCGAAGTGCGGGATCGCGATCACCGTCCGTCGCGTTGCCCGGTTCGCGCTGTCACCGGTGGGCGCGCGGAACTCGTCGACGCGATTGAATGCGCCGCCGAAGTCGGTGTAGTAGACGTAGAAGCGGCGCGTGGTCTGGAAGTCGGGTGGAAACGCCATCGACGTCATTCCCTCCTCGCTGCCGGCATCCGGGTCACCCGGACCGTGAACCTGGTCGCTCAGGTCGAGAAAAGGCTTCGCCAAGCCGTTCTCGACCACCTGGATCGTGCCGCGCTGCTCTACGACGTAGAGCCGGTTGCTGTCCCCTGGCGCGCCCGTCACATAGACGGGCTGCGTGAAGTCACCGATCTTCTCTGTGCGTACTTCGGCCTGCGCACTCGGTGCGGCGAGCGCGACGGCGATGGCCAGTGCAGTGAGTAACCCCTGTGTCCCCTGTCTCATTACCGGTGACGAAACCGGCACCCGACAGAAGTTGCGGATTTCCGTGAATTCAGCTCTCGAGCTGCGACAGCAGGCACTCTTCCGGCGCCTTGTCGTCGCGCCAGCGGAGGAACTTGGTGCCGTGGCGGATGCGTTGGCCGGTGACGTGGTCGTAGCCGATCTCGCAGACGAGCTCGGGGCGTAGGCCCTCCCAGGCGAGCTCTTCGTCGGACTTCCAGCGGCTTTTCTCGCCCTGGCCGCGCTCGTGGGTGCGGTAGGGCTCGAGCAGCGACAGCAGCTCGAGCTTCTGCTTGGCGCCGCCGAAGCCGGAGGTGTGGCCGACGATGTGCAGCTCGCCGGCGGCGTCGTACATCCCGAGGATCAACGAGCCGACGACACCCGGCTCCTTGCCGAAGCGGAACGCCGCGACCACGCAGTCCGCCGTCCGAACGCGCTTGATCTTGACCATCGTCTTGCGCTCGCCGGGTAGGTAGGGGGATTCGGCGCGCTTGGCGATCACACCCTCGGAGTGGCCCTCCAGCCACTGCTCGGCGTCGGCGGCGTTGTCGACCAGCGGTGTCAGCTCGACCGGTCCAAGCTTCAGCGCCTCCAGCCGCGCACGCCGCTCCACGTATGGCAGCTCCAGCAGCTCCTCGTCGCCGATCGCCAGCACGTCGAAGGCGTGGAAGACCGCCGGCGTCTCGGCCGCCAGCTTCTCGACCCGCGACGCCGCCGGGTGGATTCGCTGGCTCAGCAGGTCGAACTCGTGGATGCCCTCGATCACGATCACGACCTCGCCGTCGAGCACCACGCGGTCCGCGGGCATCGCCAGCAGCTGCGCCTCGACGTCGGGGAAGTAGCGGTTCATCGGCTTGCCGCCGCGGCTCTGCAGGTAGACCTCGTCGCCGTCGCGGTAGGCGAGCATCCGGAAGCCGTCGTACTTCGGCTCGTAGCGCCACTCGTCACCCTCCGGCAGCGCCTTCGCGGTGCGCGCCAGCTGCGGCTTGATCGGCGGGACGAGCGGCAGCGTCACCGCTAGCGGCTCCGTGGCGCGGCGCTGTGGCCGCGCAGCCGGCGCAGGATGAGGTCGGCGGCTCGCGGCGACAGCCCGTGGACCCAGCGCAGCAGCCGCACCTCGCGCGGGAAGTAGACATTGCGCGAGTCCTTCTCGACCCCCGCCACGATCGCCGCCGCGCACTCCTCGACGTCGGCCTCCTGGCCCTGGCGCCAGTCCGGCAGCTTCTCGCGCTGGTGGTCGTGCAGGTTCGTCTCGATCTCGCCCGGATAGACGATCGTCACGCCGACGCCGGTCCCGTCGAGGTCGTGCCACAGCCCCTCCGCGAAGCCGCGCTGCGCCGACTTGGTCGCGCCGTAGACGGCGGCGCCCGGGAAGGTCCGTAACGCCGCGCCTGAGGAGACGATCACCACGTGCCCATGGCGGCGCTCGACCATGCTCGGCAGCGCCGCGCGCACGGTGTAGAGAGTGCCGAGCCAGTTGATCTCCGTCATCTGGGTCTCGAGCCCCTCGTCGAGGTCGAGCCAGGCCCCGTAGTGAGCGACGCCGGCGTTGGCGACGATCACGTCGACGTCGCCGAACTCGGCGATCGCGGCGCGGATCGAGTCGCGGTCGGCCACGTCGGCGACCAGCGCGCGGTGGCCGTCGCCGGGCAGGCCGTCGATCAGCGCGCGTAGTCCCTCCTCGCCGCGCGCCACCAGGCCCAGCTCGCAGCCGCGGGCCGCGAGTTGGCGCGCCAAAGCGGCGCCGATGCCGCGCGAGGCGCCGGTGATCACGACGCGTGTGCCGGGGGTGAGCTTCACCGCCGGGCACTCTAGACGACCATTAGCATGGCCTCAGAAGCCCGCCCCAACGAGGAGACCGATGTCACACGAGCAGGCGACCGTCGCGGAGGAGGAGTACCTCCAGATCATCTTCTGGCTGCAGGAGGCGGGTCTGCCGATGACCGGGGCCAACGTCGCGCGTGCGATGCAGGTCTCCGCCCCGACCGTCCACGAGATGATCGGTCGGCTCGAGAGCGACGGTTACATCACGCGCCGCTCCGACAAGTCGATCGAGTTCACCGAGTCGGGCCGCCAGCACGCCGAGGACATCGTCCGCCGCCACCGGCTGATCGAGCGCTTCCTCACCGACGTCTTCGACATCCCGTGGGATCAGGTCCACGAGGAGGCCGAGAAGCTCGAGCACTGGATGTCGCCGACGGTCGAGGAGCGGATGCTGAAGGCGATCGGCGACGCTGACACCTGCCCGCACGGCCACCCGATCTTCAGCCACAAGCGCCTCCCCGGCGTCCCGCTCGCCGACGTTGAGGTTGGCGCCAAGGTCAAGGTCCTGCGCTTCGAGAACGAGGCCGAGGACCTGCTCCACTACCTGATGGAGTCCGGCCTCACGCCGGGGCTGGAGGGAACCCTGTCGGAGTCCAACGACGACATCGTCGCCATCGACGGTGGCGACCGCACCTACTCGGTGACCCACAGCGTCGCCCAGACCGTCTCCGTCGAGGCCGACCCCTCGCCGCCGCCGCGCGTCGCGCTGCCCGAGCAGCTCGTCCTCGCCAAGGAGCACTGGGGCCGCTAGCGCGAGCTGGAATCGTCGGGGAACGCGAGCATGCGGCCGAGTGAGCGTGGCGGCATCACGCTCCATGAGTTCGAGCTGTTCGCCGGCCACGCCGGGCTGATCGCGGGCTGCAGCGAGCGCGCCGGTGGCGTCAGCGAGCCGCCCTACGACGAGCTCAACGTCGGCCTCCACGTCGGTGACGATGCCGAGGCGGTGATCGAGAACCGCCGCCGCGTCGTCGCGGCGATCGGCTCCGACCTCGACGCGCTCGTGATGCCGCTGCAGGTCCACAAGGGGCACGTCGCGATCGTGACCGCGGCCGATCGCGGCAGCGGGGCGCGTTCGCTCGACGGCGCGATCGCCGACACCGACGCGATCGTCACCCACGAGCCCGGCATCGTCCTTGCGGTGATGCTCGCCGACTGCGTCCCCGTGATCGTCTTCGACCCCGTCACGCCCGCCGTCGGCGTCGCTCACGCCGGCTGGGGCGGGACCGTCAACCACGTTACGCGCAACACCGTCGACGCCCTCGCTCGCCACTACGGCTCCAATCCCGCCGATCTGCTGGCGGGCGTCGGCCCGTCGATTGGCCCCGCGAGCTACGAGGTCGGCGCCGAAGTCGCGCAGCGAGCCCGCGACGCGTTTCCGGCGGTCGACGTCGTCCGCCCAAAGGGAGATGGCAAGTACCTGTTCGACCTCTGGGAGAGCAACGTCGCCGACCTTGTGGCGGCCGGCGTCGTGCGCGACAACATCGAGGTCGCGGGCATCGACACCTTCGTCGGCGCCGACCGCTTCTTCTCCCACCGTCGCCAGAGCCCGACCGGCAGGTTCATGGCACTCGCGTGCCTGCGTAGCGCCGAAGTTTGAGCTGACCTCAGTCGCCGATTCCCGGCAGCTGCGGCTGGCTTGGCACGGCCGTGCGGCGGGCGCGGATGTCGAAGAACAGCAGCGTCGACACCAGCGCGACGAACGGCGCCGTCAGCGCCTCGGTGAGGATCATTCCGCCGAGTGCGATCGCCTGGCGGTCGGCCGACTCGGCGAGCGCTTGGAGTGGGATCACGATTACCGACGCGGGTAGAAACGCCGCGACGTTGGCGAGCACGATCACGCCGAAGGTGCGGAACCAGTAGCCGTCGGTCAGGCGCCAGCTTCCGCGCAGCGCCTCGGTCGAGCGCGCGTCGTCGATCACCACCGACTGGGCGACGAAGTACCAGCGGACGGCGACGTAGATGCCGGGGACGATCAGCAGGACGAGCCCGAGCGCGATGCCGGCGCCGGACAGCAGGACGGCCAGGAATAGCGGCGCGAAGATGTCGAGGCCGGCCTGGATCGACGGTCCGGCGTGTGGCCGCTCGCCGTCGGCCAGCCGCTGCAGCAGGTGGATCACCGCGGCGGCGATCAGCGGCGCGACCACCAGGTAGCTGACGATCATCGGGATCAGCAGCTCGGCCGTGTTGTCGCGCTCGCGGTAGCCCGAGGTCAGCTCCTCGAGGCCGATCCCCGACACGATCAGCTGGACCGGCAGCACGACTGCGAAGCCGATCGCGAAGACCGTCAGGAAGTTGTGCAGGTAGAGACTGAATGCGTCGCCGAGCAGCTCCCAGATCCCGCGCTGTTTCGCGAGATCGAGCCGCTCGGGCTGGTTCACGTCCTGGCGCCGGCCAGGTCGCGGTAGGCGCCGGCGAGCCGCGCGACGGCCTCGTCGATCTGGTCCGCCCGCACGCCCGAGTAGGCGATCCGCAGCGAGCTCTCGCCACCCTCGAGCAGGAAGTCGGTGCCCTTGACGAACACGACGCCGCGCTCGCCAGCCAGCTCGGCCAGCTCGCCGACGCTCACGCTGTCGTCGGGCAGGTCGACCCAGAGGAAGTAGCCGCCGGTCGGAACCACGAAGCGCGCCGCCGGCAGCTCGCGCTCGAGCGCCGCGCAGAGGATGTCGCGCCGCTCGCGCAGCGCGTTCTTGACCGTCTCGATCGAGGTCACGATCCCACCCGAGCGGCAGAACTCGTTGACGATCGACTGCGCGACCATGTTCGGCGAGATGTAGGTGCTGGTGGCGAGCTTGCGCGCCTTGCCGATCAGCTCCGCCGGGCCGGCGAGGTAGCCGACGCGGATGCCCGGGCAGACGGTCTTCGAGAACGACGACGCGTAGACGACCTGGTCGCTCTGGTCGAGCGACAGCATCGTCGGCAGCGACTCGCCCTCGAAGCGCAGCTCGACGTAGGGGTCGTCCTCGAACAGCACGAAGTCGTACTCGGCGGCGAGTGCGACGAGCCGCTGGCGCTTCTCGAGCGACAGCGTGCAGCCGGCCGGGTTGTGGAAGTTGGGGATGACGTGCGCCAGCTTCGGCCGCGCGCCCGCTTGCAGCGCCTGCTCGAGCGCGTCGACGTCGAGCCCGTCGTCCTGCAGCGGGATCGCCAGGATCTCCGCGCCCAGCGAGCGCAGCGACAGCAGCGTGCGGTCGTAGGTCGGCGCCTCGACGACGACGGTGTCGCCCGGCTCGACCAGCAGCTGGAACAGGAACGCGTCGGCCTGCATCGAGCCGTTGGTCGCGATCACCTGCTCCTTGGCGATCCCCTGCCGCTCCGCGATCCACTCGACCAGCGGCCCATAGCCCGCCGACGTTCCATACGCGAACGTCCCGGCCGGATCGTTCTGGAAAGCCCGATCGGCCGCCGCACGCAGCTCGTCGACGGCGATGATGTCGAGCGACGGGGCGCCCCGGGCGAGAGAGATGGAATCGGTAGGGCTCACGAAGCCGCCACGATATCGAGATGCCCGCCGCAGTCTGAATCTCAGCGGCCGAGCGTCCGCTCGAGCTTCGCGCGGAAGTCGGCGGCGTCGAGCGACGGATATCTGAACAGGTCCGGCTCGATCTGCCCGAACAGCTCTTCCAGGCGCTTGGGATCGACCAAGCCCTGCTCGATCATCGCCTCGACATCTGCGCGATCGAGCTCGAAGTCGCGCGAGATCTTAGAAAGCGCTTGCGAGTACGGATCGAAGTGCCGGACAGTGATTCGACCCTCGCTGAAGGCGAACGGGGAGCGCTCGCGCCATCCGGGAAGCTCGGGGATGAAGTCTGGAGGCGATGCCAGCTCGACGTTGACGTGAAGCTCGTCCTTGACGGTCGCTATCCGGCGCAGCAGGTCGTCGGAGTCCGGCTCGAGACGTAAGTCGATGTCCACGGTGGAGTCGCGCCAGCCATGCAGTACCGCCGTAGCGCCTCCTGTGAGGTAGATCGTCGTGTCTTCGCTCGCGGTCCGGGCCAGCTCGCGGACGAGCCCGCGGATCCGCTCGACGTCAGCGTTGGGCCGCACGCTGCTCGGCGGCGCTCGCGAAGCTTGCCATGCGTCCCAGGAGGGCGTTGTAGCGGCTGTAGGCGCCAGCGGGGTCGCGTTCGGAGAGGAGCTCGTAGAGGCGGTGGGACCCAGGCTGATCGGATACGGACTGGGGCACGGCGATTCCTATCTCTCGTAGGCGCGGAGCGGCCATGCGAACTAGAGCCGCGTCCGGTGTATCCCTTCCGGCTTGCAGATCGGACATGCCGGCGACCACGAGGTCGGCGCCGGGCAGACTGTCGAGGTCAGCGCGCATGCGCCAATGGTACGTCGCCGGTCGGCGTGGCTATTAGCCGCGGAGGGTCTCGACGGCGATCTGGGCGACCTCCGTCGGGGTGCGGCCGACGCGGACGCCCTTGGCCTCGAGCGCCTCGGCCTTGGCGGCGGCGGTGCCCTTGGAGCCGGAGACGATCGCCCCGGCGTGGCCCATCGTCTTGCCGGGCGGGGCGGTGAAGCCGGCGATGTACGCCACGACCGGCTTGCTCACGTTCTCGGCGATGTACTCGGCCGCCTGCTCCTCGGCGTCGCCGCCGATCTCGCCGGACAGCACGATCAGCTCGGTCTCGTCGTCGGCCTCGAACAGCTCGACGACGTCGACGAAGCTGGAGCCGGGGACCGGGTCGCCGCCGATGCCGACGATCGAGCTGTTGCCGAAGCCGCTCTGGGCCAGCTCGTAGCCGATCTGGTAGGTCAGCGTGCCGGAGCGCGACACGACGCCGACGTTGCCCTCCTTGAAGAAGGACGCCGGGATGATGCCGACGCTCGCCTTGCCCGGCGACAGGATGCCCGGGCAGTTCGGACCGACCAGCCGCACGTTCGGGTTGCGCGCGAGATGGTTGTAGACGCGCAGCTCGTCGTGGGCGGGGATGCCCTCGGTGATCGCGACGATCAGCTCGATGCCGGCGTCCTCGGCCTCGAGGATCGAGTCGGCGGCGAAGCGCGGCGGGACGAAGATCATCGCCGTGTTCGCGCCGCTCTCGGCGACCGCGTCGTGGAAGGTGTTGAAGACCGGGATGCCCTCGACGTCCTGGCCGCCCTTGCCGGGCGTGACGCCGGCGACGACCTGGGTGCCGTAGGCGCGGTTGTTCAGCGAATGGAACGTGCCCTCGCTGCCGGTGATGCCGGAGACGCAGAGGCGCGTGTCCTGGTCGACCAGGACGGCCATCAGCCCGGGACCCCCGCCTTGGCGACCTCGACGACCTTGGCGGCGGCGCCGTCCATCGTCGTCTCGGTGTGGACGTTGGGAAGCTCGGCCTCGGCGAGCAGCCGCTGGCCCTCCTCCTCGTTGGTGCCGTTGAGGCGGACGACGAACGGGACCTCGGGCTGGATCTGGGCGAACGCCTCGATCAGGCCCTTGGCGACCTCGTCGCAGCGGGTGATGCCCCCGAAGATGTTGAACAGCACGGCCTTGACCTTAGGGTCGGAGAGGATCACCTCGACCGCTTGCGTGATCGCCTCGGCCTTCGAGCCGCCGCCGGCGTCGAGGAAGTTGGCGGGCTGGCCGCCGGCCTGGGCGACGACGTCGAGCGTCGACATCACCAGCCCGGCGCCGTTGCCGAGGATGCCGATGTCGCCGTCGAGCTTGACGTAGGTCAGGCCGCGCTCCTTGGCCATCGCCTCCTGAGGGTCGGCGGCGCCGACGTCGCCGTAGTCGGCCGAGTCGGGGTGGCGGAAGAGCGCGTTGCCGTCGAGCGTCACCTTGGCGTCGAGCGCGACGACCTCGCGCGACTTGGTGACCAGCAGCGGGTTGACCTCGACGAGCATCGCGTCCTCGCCGACGTAGGTCTCGTAGAGCTTCGCGAGCATCGCGCCGACCGGGCGGATCACGTCGGCCGGGATACCGGCCTCGAAGGCGAGCCGGCGGCCGTGGAAGTCCTGGAAGCCGAGCAGCGGGTCGACGTGCAGCGTCCGCATCGCCTCTGGGTCGGTCTCGGCGACCGCCTCGACGTCCATCCCGCCCATCTTCGAGAACATCGCCATCGTCTTCTTGGCGGAGCGGTCGAAGACGAAGGCGGCGTAGTACTCCTCGTCGATGTCGCTGGCGGCCTCGATGTAGAGCTCGTGGACGGTGTGGCCCTTGATGTCCATGCCGAGGATCGCGGTCGCGTGCTGCTCGACCTCACCGCGATCGGTGGCGAGCTTGACGCCGCCGGCCTTGCCGCGGCCGCCGATCAGAACCTGCGCCTTGACGACGACCGGGTAGCCGAGCTCGTCGGCGGCGGCGAGCGCCTCGTCGACGGTCTTCGCGGGCCGGCCGTCCGGAACGGGGACGCCGTGCTTCGCGAACAGCTGCTTGCCCTGGTACTCGAGGAGGTCCATCAGCGGCGCGGCAGGCTACCGGACCGGGGCCGCCGAGCGCGCTGCGGCCCCGTCGTCATAGAATGCCCGGCCGCTTCCAATCGCAGTAAGCCTCAGGAGGGCCAGTGCCGCTACCGAAGGACATTCAGTTCATCACCTTTGACTGCTACGGCACGTTGATCGATTGGGAGACGGGCGTCTACGAGGCGTTCCAGAAGGAGGCCGACCGCGACGGCTTCACGATCGACCGCGACGTGCTGATCCCGCGCTTCATCGAGATCCAGCGCAAGATCCAGAGCGGCTCCTACGAGCTCTACGCCGAGGTCCTGCGCCGCACCGCGGTCCAGGTCGCCGAGGAGCTCGGCTGGGGCCTCGAGTCATCGCGCGCGCAGTTCCTGCCCGACAGCGTCCCTTACTGGCAGCCGTTCCGCGAGACCAACGCGCAGCTCGAGCGGTTCGCGAAGAAGTTCGAGCTGGGGATCCTGTCGAACATCGACGACAAGCTGCTCGGCGCGACCCGCCGCCATTTCCGCAGCGACTTCGACCTCGTCGTGACTGCCCAGCAGGTCCGCAGCTACAAGCCGGACCCGGCCCACTTCAAGGAGTGCGCGCGGCGGATCGACAAGAAGAAGAAGAACTGGGTCCACATCGCCTCGGGCTACCCGACCGACGTCGAGCCGTGCCTGAAGTCGAAGATCCCGGTGATCTGGGTCAACCGTCACGGCTACGAGCTCGAGTCCGGCCAGAAGAAGCCGACCGAGGAGGTCAAGACCTTCCGTGACGCCGCAAAGCTGCTCGGACTCGTCTAGCGCTCGGGGCTGAGGCCGCCGCCATGCGCGCGATCTCGGTCCATCCCGACGCGATCGTCGTCACCAGTCTGTTCTGGCAGACGAACGCGATCGCGTTGCGCGCCGGCGAGGAGGCGATGCTGATCGACTCGCCGTACTTCCCCGACGAGCTCGAACTGCTGCCCGGCGTGCTCGCGCAGTCCGGCTTCGAGCCGAATGCGCTGCTGGCGACCCACGGCGACTTCGACCACGTCCTCGGCCGGCTCGCCTTCCCGGACCTGGCGCTTGGGGTGGCAGAGAGCACGATGCGGCGGATCCGCGAGCGGCCCGGCGAGGCGCAGCGCGAGCTGCGCGACTACGACGCCGAGGCCTATGTCGAGCGGTCCAAGCCGCTGTCGCTCGGCCAGATCCAGGCGCTGCCGGTGCCCGGCCACGTCGAGCTCGGCGGCGAGGAGCTGGAGCTGCACACCGCCGAGGGCCACACGCCCGACGGCATGGCGATCTGGGCGCCCTGGCTGGGCGTGCTCTGTGCCGGCGACTATCTCTGCCCCGTCGAGATCCCGTGGATCTCCGAGGGCGGCTCGATCGACGACTACCGCGCGACGCTCGCCCGGCTGGCGCCGTTGGTCGAGCAGGCTGAGGCGATCGTGCCGGGCCACGGCGCCCCGCAGACGAGCACCGCGGCGCTGCGCCAGATCGACGCCGACCTCGGCTACCTCGATGCGCTCCAGCGCGGCGACGAGCGGCCGGTCCTGCCCGAGGGGCGTGACACCAAGCGCCAACGCGAGATCCATGCGGCGAACCTGCGTGAGGTGAGCTAGCCGAGTCGTCCCAGCGCCGTACTGACACAACTCTTTTTGCATTTTTCGTAGTCCTATGTTTAGTCTGATGGCGTGCTGAGGAGGGAAGCACTGGGGCTGGCGCTCGCCGCATGCGTGACATTCGTGGTCGCGGCTCCGGCATTCGCGGCGGAGGCGACACCTGCCACGGCTGCTGGGCTTTCGGGGCTGACGATCGTCGGCGACAGTGGTGAGCGCTCGGTCGAGCTCAGCCCCTGCCGTCACAGCAGGAACGCTCCTGCTGAGGTGATTCCCGCCATCGCTCGTGGTTTCTGTCCGCCCGGAGACAGCGGGAAGCGGTACCTAGCCGGGGTGTTGGTCCTATCTGTGCTCAGTGACGCCAAGACTCAGGGGGAACTGCGGCTGAGTTACATCCCCAAGGACGGCAGCCGTAGTTTCAAGCTGCCCGGCGGGAACAAGAATGTCGTGCTGGCCCGCAGCGACGGCGCCGCGAATCGCTTGCCCATTCACAAGAACAGGCTGCACACGGTGCGCCTCCGTTTCGCACTGGCGCCCGAAGCGCCGCTGTCAGCTCGTAACGGCGCCTTGGCGCTCTCGCTGCACGCGAAGGGCGAGCGCGGACGCAAGGTGATCAGCACCACCACGCTGCCCGTCGCGGCGAAGTTGGCCGAGCTTGGCACGATCGTCATGCAGCCCCCGAAGGTGGAGATGAGCGTCACCTCGTGGATCAAGGACTCGTGGGGCGACGGCGACAAAGCGAAAATCGACCTTGTCGGGCCTGGTGTGCGCGACCTGGTCGCCCGCGCGAGTGCCGTCGATCCGTCGGTTCTGATGCGCAGCGGCTCATCCAGCGTGTACGCCACGCTCGAGCTCCCAAGCACCGTGAGCAAGGACGATCCGGAGCGCGTGAATGCGACGGTCGCGCTCTCCAAGAGCCCGAATGCCGGCGAGTACTCGGGTGACCTTCCAGTTTGGGAGCTCGCCCCTGACGGGCTCGTGTTGCCTGTCGTCGTCAAGTCCCACTGGCACCGAGCCATTGCGTTCCTAGCCCTGTTGGCTGGGGCGCTGATCGGTCTTGTGCTGCCCCAGATGTTCCTGATGACTCAGCGTCGCCAACTGATGGAATCCGCGCTCGAGGAGGCGCGGTCCAAGTACGACGAAGCGCGCGTGTTCTTCCTGAAGGAAGCGCCGCCAGGACGGGCGATCTGGAATCTCGAGGACATGGTCTCTCCGCGCCCGAATGAGCAGGCCGACCCGGACAATCTCAAAGGCCTGCGCGGCATCTTCACCAGTATTCGCAACGCGCGCAGCACGGTCGACCTCGATGAGGACGCCGCGCGTGTACTCGACGCCGTGGCGCGCATGCAGCGCTGGCTCAGGGTCGCTCCGGCCGCGTTACGACTCGAGAAGGTGATCGGCGATCCACCTGCGGCGGCCTCTCGTGGAGAACTCGTGTGGGAGTCCACGCATGCCTATCTCGACGGCCGGCTGCTGCTCGAGGCGGCGCAGCGCGAGCCGGCCGACGCGGACGGGGCCGATGACCTTGTTGCGCGTCT
>CBFGZN010000010.1:0-25131 GCA_965653255.1 uncultured Solirubrobacterales bacterium
CGGCTTCGCGGTCGCGGTGCTGGCGATCATGCTCGCCGAGCAGACGTTCCTCAACGCTGGCCCGCTGATCGTCAAGGCGACGACCGACGGCCCCGACGGCGCCGCGCTCGCCGGGTTCACCTTCAACGTGCTGCTGATCGCCCGCGCCCCGCTGCAGCTGTTCCAGGCGATCCAGACGTCGATCCTCCCCCACCTGACGCGGCTGCGCGCGGGGGGCGAGAGCGACCCGTTCCGGCGCAGCGTGACCGTGACGTTGCAGGCGATCGCCGCCTTCGCCGGCTGCGTCGCGCTGGTGATGCTGGCGATCGGGCCCTGGCTGATGGATCTCGTGTTCGGCGGCGATCTCGCCTATCACCGGCTCGGGCTGGTGCTGATCTCGCTCGGGATGGGCCTCTATCTCGCCGCGGCCACACTCAACCAGGCGCTGCTGGCGCGTGCGCACGCCCGCGCCGCCTGCGCCTGCTGGCTCGCCGCCGCCGCTGCCTACGTCGGCTTCCTGCTGATCCCCGGCTTCGACGACCGCGTTGTCCAGGTCGAGATCGGCTACGCCGGCGGTGCGCTGGTGCTCTGCTCGCTGCTCTACATGCTCTACCGCCGCTCCCACTGAGTAGCTTTCAGGGCCGACCCCGACGCAGGAGCGAGCGAGCAGATGAGCAGGACACCCGCCGTTGGCGAGCAGGCGCCAGACTTCACCCTGGAGGGAACGGCTGGCCCGTTCACGCTGTCCGAGCACCGCGGCGAGCGAGTCGTGCTGTTGTTCTACCCGGGCGACGACACGCCGGTCTGCACGAAGCAGTTCTGCTCCTACCGCGACAACGCCGAGGCGTTCGGGGCGCTGGGAGCGACCGCGATCGGCATCTCCGGCAAGGGCGTCGAGTCGAAGCAGGAGTTCGCCGACAAGCACGGGCTGACGGTGCCGCTGCTCGCCGATCCCGACCACGCGGTGTCGAAGGCCTACGCCTGCTGGTCGAAGCTGCGCGGTACGCGCCGCTCGGTGGTGATCGTCGACGAGCAGGGCGTCGTGCGCCACCGCCACGACCACACGCTCGGCCTCGACTTCCAGACCGTGGCGGACATCAAGAAGGCGTTAGAGGCCCTCTAAACAGGAGTCAGCATCGAGCCGCCGCAGTTGCGGCAGCGGACGTTGACGAGGTCCGACATGCGGGCGATCGTCGAGTGCGAGCCGCAATCCGGGCATTGCGAGCGCAGCTCGAAGCGCGTCAGGCAGTAGACGCAGCGGTAACGGCCGGGGAGGTTGGTGGCGCGCAGCCACGGCTCGCCGCACGAAGGGCACGGCGGTCCAAGGTCGATCCGTTCCTCGTCGGCCATCGAAGGATTCTGGCGGGTGAGCCGGACCGGCGGTCTCAGCCCGCTCCTAGTGCGGCCCCGTGACCGCGCAACCACGCGTCGGCGTCCATCGGCCGGCCGCCTGCGGGCTGGACCTCGAGCAGCTCCAGGGCGCCTCCGGCAGTGCCGTAGAGCAGCCGTCCGTCGCGGGCGGCGAGCGCGCCCGGCGGTGGCCCGACCTCGGACACGGCGAGCGTGACGCGGCGAACGCCGAGCCGCTCGAAGCCGTCGGGCTCGACGTAGGTTCCGACGTGCGGAGTCAGGGCGCGAACGCGGCGCTCGAGTGAGGTGGCGTCGAGCTCGGGATCGAGCAGTCGCTCCTCGCGATCGATCTTCTCCGCGTAGGTCACGCCGCTGTCGCCCTGCGGCTGCGGCGTGGGCAGCGTGTCGAGCGCTTCGACGAGCAGATCGCCACCGAGCGCGGCGAGCCGCTCGGCGAGGCTGCCGTAGTCGTCCTCGGGGCCGATCGGCTCGTTGCGGACCATGTAGACGGGACCGGCGTCGAGCTCGGCGACCGGCTCCATGATCGCGACCCCGGTCTCGCCGTCGCCCGCCTCGATCGCCCGCTCGATCGGAGCGGCGCCGCGCCAGCGCGGCAGCAGCGACGGATGGACGTTGAGCCACGTGTGCGCGGCGAGCAGGTCGTCGCCGATGATCGCCCCGTAGGCGCAGACGCAGGCGGCATCAGGCTTGGCGGCAGCGATCCGCGCCAGCGAATCGGGGTCGTTGACCTTCTCCGGCTGGAAGGTGTCGATCCCAAGCTCGCGCGCCCGCTCGACGACCGGCGGCGGCGAGACCTTGCGACCGCGGCCCTGGCGGCGGTCGGGACGGCTGACGACGAGCTGCGGTCGGTGCGGAGACGCGGCGAGGCGGTCGAGCACGACAGCCGCGAAATCGGACGTCCCGAGGTAGACGGTGCGCACGTGGCGGCTCAGGCGGCCTGCTCGGCGGCGCGCTCGCGCTCTTGGCGCTCCCGCTCACGCAGCTCGCGCATCGCCCGGCGGCGCTGATCGCGGCTGGTGCGCTCGAGGATCAGCACTCCGTCGAGGTGGTCGATCTCATGCAGGATCACGCGTGCCTCGAGGCCGGAGGCCTCGACGACTCGCGGCTCGCCGAGCTCGTCGTGGGCGCGGACGCGGACGTGGACCGGACGCGATCGGAAAGGCCGCCGGCACGTCGCGCAGGAAGCGATCGGCATCGGCCCGTCGCTTGTCGACGTTGACGCCGACGATCGACAGGCAGCCCTCCTCGCCCTCCTCCTGCTCGTCGCTGCTCCACTCGATCTCCGGGTTGACGAGCGCGACCAGCGGCGCGTCGGGACCGACGCGGTAGACCAGTAGCCGCTGCGAGATGCCGAGCTGCGGCGCGGCCAGCCCGACACCGAGCGCGTCGTCCATCAGCCCGGCCATCCGCGACACCTGGCGGCGCAGGCCGTCGTCGAACTTGTCGACCTCGATCGCGCGGCTCTTCAGAACCGGGTCGCCGAACTGGCGGATGAACGACATCGCCGCCGCGCGACGGGCAAGCGTCTCCGGGTCGAGCTGGGTCTCCTGCTCCTCCAGCTCGTCCTGGCTGTCGTGCTCGTCGGCCATCTCCCCAATCGTAACGCTCGTGACGTCGCCGGTCCTACTGAGGATCGACGTCGACGGCGTACTTCACGGGGCCGAGCGAGCGGTCGGCCACCGTCGCCTCGACGCCTGTGCGCACCGCGACGATCGCCGCCGCGCGGTCGGTCGCCTTGACGACGAGCTGGAAGCGCTCTCGGCCCTTGAGCCGGAACAGCGGCGCCGGACCGAGAACCGGGATCTGAGCCGCCCGGATCAGACCCAGTAGCGCATCGGCCGCGGCCTTCGCCGGCGTGGCCTGCTCGGACGAGCAGACGACGCGAATCAGCGACCCGTAGGGCGGGTAGGAGAGCGCCTCGCGGCGCGTTAGCTCGACGTCGAGGAAGGCGTCGGCGTCGTGGCCGGCGGCGAAGCGCAGCGCCGGGGCCGCGGGGTCGAGCGCCTGGACGACGACCCTCCCCTCGCTCCCGCCGCGGCCGCTACGACCGGCGAGCTGCGCGACGAGAGCGAATGTCCGCTCCTCGGAGCGGAAGTCGGGGAAGCGCAGCGTCGCGTCGGCGTCGAGCACGACGCCGAGCGTGACGTCCGGAAAGTCGTGTCCCTTGGCGACCATCTGGGTGCCGACCAGCACCCCCCCTTCCGCAGCCTCGAACCGCTCGAGCGCCTCGGCGGCGCCTCCGCGCGTAGCTGTGTCCGCATCGAGACGGAACACCGGCAGCGGATCCATCAGCCGTTCGAGCTCGACGCCGAGCTGCTCGGTTCCGACGCCGTGGCGGGCGAGCGAGATCGATCCGCAATCGGGGCAGCTGTCCGGGACCCGCTCGCGGTGGCCACAGTGGTGGCAGGAGACCCGGCCGGCCGACTTGTGCAGCACCAGCGTGACGTCGCAGTTCGGGCACTCCCAGACGCGCCCGCAGTCGCCGCAGGTGAGGAAGTTCGACCAGCCGCGCCGGTTCAGCAGCACGATCGCCTTCTCCCCGGCGCGGCGCACGTGCTCGAGCGCGTCGCGCGTCCGCTGGTGCAACGGACCCTTGACGCCCGCCATCCCGACCAACTCGACCGGCGGCAGCGGGCGGCCGTCGACGCGCTGCGGGAGCCGTACGCGCTCATAGCGGAGCACACTCTCCGGCCGCGGTGTCGCGCTACCGGCGAGCAGCAGCGCGCCACTCTCCCGCGCGCGACGCTCGGCGACCGTGCGGGCGTCGTAACGCGGGTCGCCCTCCTGCTTGTAAGAGCCGTCGTGCTCCTCGTCGACGACGATCAGGCCGACGTTCTCCAGCGGCGCGAAGACGGCAGAGCGCGGTCCGACCGCGACACGGGCATCCCCGCCGCGCAACCTTGCCCACTCGTCGTAGCGCTCGCGCGTGGTGAGCTGGGAGTGCAGCACTGCGACGGTGTCGCCAAAGCGCTCGACGAAGCGACCAGCCGTCTGGGGCGTGAGGCCGATCTCGGGTACGAGGACGATCGCGGTCTGGCCACGGGCGAGAACTTCCTCGACGGCACGTAGGTAGACCTCGGTCTTGCCGCTGCCGGTGACGCCGTGGAGGAGGAGCGGCTCTGGTGCGCGTGCGGGCGTGGCGGTACGCGGTGGTGGCGGGGTGCCCGATCCGCTTGGGAACCGCTGCTCGGGCACCCCGCCACCACCGCTGATTGGGCCGCGCGGCAGGCCGCCGATGATCTGGACGAGGGCGGTTTCTTGATCGGCGGTCAGGGCGCCGACGGGACCGAGGGCGCCAACCGGGCGCACGGCCGGCCGGCGGGGTGCCTCGAAGGTCCGCTCGACGACGAGCAGTCCGCGCGCCTCCAGACGACGCACGCTGGCGTGGTCGCAGCCGCTGCCGCGCGCGAGGTCGCTGACGCGCAGGGGGCCGTCCGTCAGGGCCTCGAGCCCGGTGCGCTGGCGGCTGCCGAGCCGAGTCCCGTCTTCCAGCGCAGCGCGTCCCGCGGCGGTTAACGTGGCGGCGAGCGACTCGCGCGCCTTGGTCCTGCGCCCGCTGCCGGTGCCGGTTCCCGGCGGGAGCACCAGCGCCAGCCCGCGCGCAGGCGTCGAAACGTACTCCTGGGCAACCCACAGACCGAGCCGCACCAGATCCGCGGGCACGTCGGCTTCGAGCGCCTCGATCGGCTCGGCGAGCCGTTCCGGGTCCAGCTCGCTGGTCTCGGCGACCTCGACCACGACGCCGAGCAACCGTCGCGGCCCGAACGGGACGACCAGCACGCTGCCGACCCCGACGCCGTCAGCGACCAGCTCTTCGCCGACCCGGTAGTCGAACGGCCCGCGCAGCGCGCGGGCGGTGGTCAGCGGCTCGACCTTCGCGATCACGAGGCCAATGTATGGGGCGAGGCAGAGGTCAGGCTTGCGCAGCATTTCTGCCGTGCCACGTGGCACAATGTCCCCTTGTCGATTCGGTCACAGAACCGTCGCGGGAACGGGGCCTCCTGTGACACGCCGGCTGGCAGGTTCGTCGTCATGCCGAAGCAGCGCTGGCGACACGGGGTACGCGAGGACCTGCGCGGGTTGCGAACCGCCGTCGACGACCTGCGCGAGGAGATGCACTCCGAGCTCGGCGGCATGCGTGGGGAACTTGGCGGCATGCGTGGGGAGATTCGCGGCATGCGCGACGAGATCCGCGGTATGCGCGGGGACCTCCAGCGCGAGTTCCAGCAGAACCGCGACGTGCTGCGCGACCTCAAGGCCTCGATCGACCACAACACGGAGATGACCCAACGCTCGGTCGAGACCCTCGAGGCCGTGCACGCCGAGAGCCGCGCGAACCGGATTGCGATCGAGGATCTCTCCGATGACATCCGCGCCCAGCGCGACGGGTTGCTGCTCGTGCTCGACGAGCTGCGCCGGGGACGCAACGGCGGGTCGACCGACTAGGACTGGCGCGGCAGGCAGAGCGCCGCGTAGTGAAGGGTGAAGGTGCGCTCGGCGGCGCGGGGCGCAACGGTGAACAGCGTTCGGCGGGCCGATGCCTTTAGGGCGGCCTTGGTGCGTTGGGCCGGCGTCTCTGCGAAGAAGGCGTGGACGGCTCGGGGAAGCGGGTCGGCGAGATCGGCGGCGACGCGCAGACCGGCGTCCACCGCGAGCTGGGCGACATCGACGCGTGAGAAGCGGTGAAGGTGACCGATAGCGTCACGGCCCGCCTGGGCGGAGGCGCGCGATGCGGAGAGGTTGTCCTCGAGCGGGACCTCGACGACCACAGCACGCGCTACCCGCGCCGTCTCGCGCAGCAGCGGCAGCGGGTCCGGGACGTGCTCGAGGACGTGCGAGAGGATCCCGAGGTCGTAGCTGGCATCGGCGACCGGCAGCGTGTGGCCGTCGAAGCGCTGGGCGGCGTCGACCTCGGGACGGGTCGCGGCGAACGAGGCGGCGCGCTCGGAGATGTCAAAGCCGTCGCGGCGCTCCCCCACCCCACGCCGGGCGAGCTGGGTCAGCAGGACGCCATCGCCGCAGCCGACCTCGGCGATCGTCCGCGGCGACTGCGGCAACTCACCGATCAGCTCGACGACGTGGTCGGCCTTGCCGCCCGCACACAGCTCACGCCAGGCTCCGTAGCGGAGGGCGTCGTCGCCCTCCGCGGAGTACTGCTCCTCGTAGACCTCGCGGAGCCTGTTGGACTCGCTAGGCGACAGGCGCTGCCTCGGCGAGACCGGCGGCCTGGCGCAGCGCGTCGGCCTTGTCGGTCTTCTCCCAGGTGAACTCGTCGAGCTCGCGGCCGAAGTGGCCGTAGGCGGCCGTCTTGCGGAAGATCGGCCGGTGCAGGTCGAGCTCGCGACGGAAGGCGGCCGGGCGCAGGTCGAAGTGCTCGTCGACGAGCTCGGCGATCTTCGCGCGGCCGATCTTCTCGGTACCGAAGGTCTCGACCATCACCGAGACGGGCTTGGCGACGCCGATCGCGTAGGCGACCTGGACCTCGCAGCGGTCGGCGAGACCGGCCGCGACGACGTTCTTGGCGACCCAGCGCGCCGCGTAGGCGGCCGAGCGGTCGACCTTCGACGGGTCCTTGCCGGAGAACGCCCCGCCACCGTGACGGGCGGCGCCGCCGTAGGTGTCGACGATGATCTTGCGGCCGGTGAGACCGCAGTCGCCCATCGGCCCGCCGATGACGAACTTGCCGGTCGGGTTGACGAGGAAGTTGTGGCCCGAGTTGAGCGTCGCCGCGTCGTAGGGCACGCCCTCCTTGTCGAGCACCGGAATCACGACCTGCTCCCAGAGGTCGGACTTGATCCGCGGCTGGTCGACGTCCTCGGCGTGCTGGGTCGAGATCAGGACCTTCTCGATCGCGACCGGACGACCGTCGCGGTAGCGGACCGAGACCTGGGTCTTGCCGTCGGGGCGCAGGTAGGGCAGCGTGCCGTCGTGGCGGACCTCGGAGAGGCGCTCGGCGAGCCGGTGCGCGAGCGCCACTGGGGCGGGCATCAGCTCCGGCGTCTCGTTTGACGCGTAGCCGAACATCATCCCCTGGTCGCCGGCGCCGGCGATGTCGAAGTCGTCGCCCGAGCCATCGGCGCGCTTCTCGTAGGCCTGGTCGACGCCCTGGGCGATGTCGGGCGACTGCTTGTCGACGGTGACCATCACCGCGCATGTGTTGCAGTCGAAGCCGTAGGCGGCGTCGTTGTAGCCGATCTCGTCGACCGCCTTGCGGGCGATCGTCTGGAAGTCGAGGTCGGCGGTCGTCGAGATCTCGCCAGAGATCACGATCAGGCCGGTGTTGACGAGCGTCTCGCAGGCGACGCGGCCGTGCGGGTCGGCGGCGAGCACGGCGTCGAGCACGGAGTCCGAGATCTGGTCGGCGATCTTGTCCGGATGCCCCTCGGTGACGGACTCCGAGGTGAACAGGAACTCGTTGTCGGCAAAGTCGGTGATGCTCATGGGGAGGGGCTCGCTCCGGGGCCGGGGACGCTCAAAAGACGCTCTGAAAAGGTGCGGAAAGGGTACAGAAGCGGTCAGGTATAGCTGCGACGACCTGCTGTGGTCTTGATGTCGATGACTAGCGGCACCCCTTCGAGCCCGAAACGGTCGCGTAGCTGGTTCTCGAGGAAGTAGGCGTAGTCGCGTGTCACCAGCGAGCGGTCGTTGACCTGGAGCGCGAAGCGCGGCGGCGAAGTCTCGAACTGGGCCAGGTAGTAGAGGCGCAGCCGCTTGCCGTGCTTGGCCGGCGGCTGGCGGATGTCCTGAAGGTCCGCGAGGAAGCGATTGAGCTGCGACGTCTGGATCCGCAGCGCGCTGCGATCGGCGAGGTCGAGCGCCTCGGCGACCAGGCGCGTCAGACCACGGCCCGTCTTGGCCGACACCGCCATCAGCTTCGGCCGCTGACGCAGCTTCTTGTTGACGCGAGCGCGGGTGTGCTCGAGATCGGTCTCAGTGAGATCCCACTTGTTCAACGCGACGACGGTGGCGCAGTTGGTCTTCATCGCCAGCTCGGCGATCCGGAAGTCCTCGGTGGTCACTCCCTCCGAGGCGTCGCAGAGCACGATCGCCACGTCGGCGCGCTCGGCGGCCTGCTCGGAGCGCAGCTGGGCGTAGTAGTCGACCGTACCGGCGACCTTGGTACGGCGGCGCAAGCCGGCGGTGTCGACGAGGACCACCGGCCGCCCCTCGACCTCGATCCGCGTATCGATCGAGTCGCGTGTCGTACCGGCGAGGTCGGCGACGATCACCCGCTCCTCGCCGAGCAGCTTGTTGACGAGCGACGACTTGCCGACGTTCGGCCGGCCGATCACCGCGAGCCGCGTGGCGGTCTCCTCCTCGCGCTCCGGAACGCTCGCCAGGCTCTCAGCAATCCTGTCGAGCAGATCACCCGTTCCGAGCCCGTGGGCGGCCGAGATCGCCACTGGATCGCCGAGGCCGAGCCCGTAGAAATCGGCCGCGTCGCCTTGGCGCTTGGCGTCGTCGACCTTGTTCGCCGCCACGACGATCGGCGTCTCCGAGCCGCGCAGCTCTCGCGCCAGCTCGGTGTCTCCCGGTCGCATCCCCGCCGCGGCATCGACCACGAAGACCGCCACATCGGCCTCGGCGAGCGCGCTGCGCGCCTGCCGCTGCACTGCTCGCGCCAGATCGTCGGTCTCGTCCATGTCGACCCCGCCGGTGTCGATCAGCAGGAACCGCCGCCCGTTCCAGTCCGCCTCGACCTCCTTGCGGTCGCGCGTCACCCCCGCCTCGGGATGCACGACAGCCTCCCGCGTCTCAGACAGGCGATTGACCAGCGTCGACTTGCCGACGTTCGGATAGCCGACGATCGCGACCTTCGGGAGGGGCATGGGCGGGTGAGGCTACTGGCGGCGGGCGGTAGCGACCAGCTCGGCGATGCGCGCGACGACCTCGTCGATCGTGAGGCCGGTGGTGTCGAGCTCGACTGAGCCTTGGGCGGGCTTGAGCGGGGAGTGCTCGCGGCTGGAGTCCTGGGCGTCGCGAAGGGCTTGGTCGCGGAGAACGGCATCGACCTCGATCCCGAGCTCGGCGGCGCGGCGGCGGGCGCGCTCCTCGGGATCAGCAACGAGGAAGACCTTGACGGCGGCGTCGGGCGCAACGACGGTGCCGATGTCGCGGCCCTCGACGACCCAGTCGCCAGAGGCGACTAGCGCCCGTTGCTTCTCGACCAGCGCGGCGCGCACCGCCTGTTTGGTCGCCACCTTCGACGCCGCCTCCGAGACCCGCGGCTTGCGGATCGCCTCGGTCACGTCTCGTCCGTTGGCGATCACGCAGTCGCCGATCGAGATATCAAGCTGCTCGGCGACCTCCGACGCCGCTCCGCCCTCCTCCAACGTCAGCAGCCCAACAGCACGGTACATCGCCCCCGAGTCGAGATAGACGAAGCCGAGCGCGTCTGCGACGGCGCGCGCCACGGTGCTCTTGCCGGCTCCCGCCGGTCCGTCGATCGCCACCACCACGGGCGGCGATCCTACTCAACGAGCACCGGCCTGAGAGGGATTCCAGCGGATTGGGCGAAGCGAACCTTCGTGAGGGGGGAGTATCGCCGCTACTACGCGCTGGAGGTCGAGCGTTCGGCGCCGTCGCGGGCAGCATCGGTCCTAAATCGAAAGAGCGCTCGAAGGCAGGTCTCCGCCGCGGTCGACGACTCGGTCAACGGGGTCGTCGCGACCTCGGCCGTACCGATCCGCGACGACGCGGTTCTATTCCTGATCGTCAATTTCGAGACGTTGGTCGGGTATCCCCTGTCGTTGGAGGGACACCTCGGACTCGACGACCTGAGCACCGGCATCGCCGCCGACACCAAGACCGTGCTCGAGGATGCCCAGGCTGCACGTGCCGAGAACAGCGCGAGCGACGGCGGCCCGATCAGCGGCCATGAGATCGTCGATGCGATATCGCGCAGTTGGGATCGGCTGTGGTCGACGACCCAGGATCTCTGGGGACTGTAGGGGTGTCCGACTCCCAGATCGACGACCGTCGCGAAGCGAGCCGACTCAATGCCGGACTTGCGATCGGGATCATCACCGGCACCGCGACGACCATCGCCGCGGCGACAGCGCTGCTTGCCTTCGCCGTCGGAAGCTTTCAGGTCACGGCGCCCGCGATTCTGCTGTGGATCGTGTCGTTCGGTGCGCTCTTCGTCAGCGCCGTGAGCGGCGGCCTTGGGCTTCGAGACGTCCTGCGGCAGGGCTGGGCGGGCGATTGGGACCGTGGCGTCGGGCGCCGCAGCTTCAGCCGACAGACCGTCCTGTATCTCACCGGGGTGTTGATGCTCGCCGCGGCGACGCTTGTCTCGTTCAGCGGCGTCCGCCTGGAGAACCGCGGCGACGCCGCTGCGGCCGCCCTGGCCGCACGGGCCGACGAGCGGATCGCGAATCTGCGCGAGGATCTCGACCGGATGCGGGTCCGGCTGGAGGCGTTCGAGGCGATGGTCTCGACTCGGAGGAAGCCCAGGTAGACGCGGGCTTCGCTCGTCAGCCCAGCAGTGCGCGGAGGTCGGACTCGAAGCCGGGATAGGAGATGGCGGCGGAGTCCATGCCGAGGACTTCGACGCCGTCTTGGGAGGCGAGGCCGGCGATGGCGCCGAGCATGGCGATGCGGTGGTCGCCGCGGGCGTCGATCGTGCCGCCGCGGAGCGGTGTGCCGTCGCCGTGGACGGCGAAGCCGTCATCAGTGGCTTCGATGTCGGCACCGAGCGCGCGCAGGCCGTCGACGACGGCAGCGATGCGGTCGGACTCCTTGTGGCGCAGCTCGCCGGCGCCACGGACGATCGTGTCGCCCTCGGCGAAGGCGCCGAGCAGGGC
Organism: uncultured Solirubrobacterales bacterium; assembly: GCA_965653255.1. GTDB lineage: Bacteria > Actinomycetota > Thermoleophilia > Solirubrobacterales > Thermoleophilaceae > JAAYBF01. Next base: position 11,157 of record CBFGZN010000010.1, read on the forward strand.
TACGAGTGTGAGCTCGTCGATCGCCGCGGGCACCTCTTCGGGGGTGACCTCGGTGCCGACCAGCGGGCCGTGGGCGACGTCGAGCTCGCCGACCGGCTCGACGTCGTTGAACTCGCCGGGCTCTTCGAGATCGCCGACGATCACGGCGCCCATCCGCTGCGCGATGCGGAAGAAGCCGCAGCGAGTCCAGTTGAGACCGACGTTCTGGATCACGACGCGCGAATCGGGCACCAGGCAGGCCGCGGCGACCATGAAGGCAGCCGACGACGGGTCGCCCGGAACGGCGATCGCGTCGAGCTCGAGCTCGTCGACCTGCGAGACGGTGATGTTGAGGCCGTCGCGCTCGAACGGGACGCGCGAGCGCGCGAGGATCCGCTCGGTGTGATCGCGACTGGTGCGGCCTTCGACGATCGTCGTGCTGCCGTCGGCAAGCATCCCGGCGATCAGGACGCAGGACTTGACCTGGGCACTCGCCATCGGCAGGTCGTAGGTCGTGCCGCGCAGCTCGCCGCCGCGAACCGTCAGCGGCGGCAGGCGATCGTCGCGGGCATCGATGTCTGCGCCCATCTGGCGCAGCGGAGCGATGATACGGTCGACCGGACGACGGCGGATCGACTCGTCGCCGTCGAGCACCCACTCTCCCCCCGGCTGGCCCGCGAGCCAGCCCGGCAGCAGCCGCAGCAGCGTGCCGGAGTTGCCGACGTCGAGCCGGCCGCCGGTCGTCTCGAGCGGCGCATGCAGACCGACGCCGCGAATCAGCACGCGACCGTCGCCTTCGTCCTCGACACCGGCGCCCAACCGCAGCACGGCGTCGAGCGTCGAGCGCGTGTCGGCGGCGTCGAGGTAGTTGGTGATCGCAACCGGTTCGTCGCTCATCGCGCCGAACAGCGCGGCGCGGTGCGAGATCGACTTGTCGGCGGGAGGTTCGTACTCCCCCAGCAGCGCTCCCGCCGGCTCGAAACGCGCGTTGCTCACGCCTCGGCGACTGGGAAGCCGAGGTCGTCGATCAACTGGCGGGCGCGGTCCGCCTCGGCGTCGCCGGCGATCCAGAGCGTGATCGCGCCGGAGCGCATGTCGGGGGCCGGCGCGAGCGCCATGTCCACGATGTTCACCCCTGCCTTGCCGAGCGCCAGCGCCACCTCGGCGACGATACCGGGGCGGTTCGGGACGGTCGTGCGCAACTCGTGAACGACGCCGCCGGCGAGGTCGGCCTCGAGCAGCCGGCGACGGGCGTCCGCCGCCTGCTCGTTCCAGGTGGTGATCGCACCGGCCTCACCGGCGCGCAACAGCTCGGCCGCCGCTTGCAGGCGCTCGACAACGGCGTCGACTTCAGCCGCGATCGCCTCGCGGTTGGCGACGTAGATGTCGGTCCAGATCGCCGAGTTCGCGCCGGCGACGCGGGTCGCGTCGCGGAAGCTCGGGCCGACGCGCGGCAGTGCCGCGTCCTCCTCGCCCAGCGCACCGGCAGTCTGGGTGACCAGTGCGTTGGCGAGCACGTGCGGCAGGTGGCTGACGGTGGCGAGAAGACGGTCGTGGGAGTCGGCGTCGATCGCGACCGGGCGGGCGCCGAGCGCGGCGACGAGCCGGTGCAGCCGCTCGAAGAGGACGCCGGAGCTGTCGCTCGTCGGCGTCAAGTACCAAGTCGCGCCCTGGAAGAGATCAGCGCGGGCGTGCTCGACACCGGCGGTCTCGGCACCGGCGATCGGATGACCGCCGACGAAGCGCCGGTCCGCCGCGGCCGCGACGACTCCGCCCTTTGTGGAGCCGACGTCGGTAACGACGCAATCCTCGCCGGCCGCCGCCAAGGCCGCGGCGATCTGGCCGTCGAGCGCGCCGACCGGTGCGCAGCAGAAGCAAACTGACGCGCCGTCGAGCGCATCCTCCAGCGAGGTCGCCGCACTGTCGATCGCACCCAGCTCGCGGGCGCGCTCCAACCGCTCGGGGCTGCGCCCGAAACCGACGACCTCGACATCCTCGAAGCACTCCCTGGCCGCGAGCCCGATCGAGCCGCCGATCAGCCCGACGCCGAGGACGGCGACCTTCATCCGTCGCGCCGCGCCCGGACCGCCGTCGTCAGACCGTCGAGCACGGCAACCGTCTGGTCCCAGTCCATGCAGGCGTCTGTGATCGACTGGCCGTAGGTCAGCTTGCCGCCGACGCTCTCAACGCTCTGGTTTCCCGCGACGAGGAACGACTCGAGCATCACGCCGACGATCGCCCGGTTGCCGGCCGCGATCTGCGCTCCGATCGCCTCGGAGGCGATCGGCTGACGGTCGGGATCCTTGCCGCTGTTGTCGTGCGAGGCATCGATCACGACGCGCTCCGGCAGGCCGGCGGCGCGCAGCTTGGCGAGCGCCTGCTCGACCTCGGCGGCGCCGTAGTTCGGCGCACCCCTGCCGCCGCGCAGGATCACGTGGCCGTCGGGGTTGCCGGTCGTGTGCAGGATCGCCGGGGTGCCACTGTCGTCGATGCCGGTGAAGGCGTGCGACGCGGCGGCCGCGCGAACGGCGTCGACCGCCACCTGGACGTCGCCGTCAGTGCGGTTCTTGAAACCGATCGGCATCGACAGTCCGGAGCCGAGCTGGCGGTGGACCTGGCTCTCGGTCGTGCGCGCGCCGATCGCGCCCCAGGCGACCGTGTCGGAGATGTACTGCGGCGTGATCGGGTCGAGGAACTCGACGCCGACCGGCAGGCCGAGCGACAGCACCTCGAGCAACAGCGTGCGCGCCTTGTGCAGGCCGGCGTTGACGTCGAGCGATCCATCGAGGTGGGGGTCGTTGATTAGCCCCTTCCAGCCGGTCGTGGTGCGCGGCTTCTCGAAGTAGACGCGCATCGCGATCAGCAGGTCGTTGCTGCACCGCTCGGCGGTCTCGGCGAGCCGGCCGGCGTACTCCAGCGCCGCGTCGACGTCGTGGACGCTGCACGGTCCGACGACGACCAGCAGCCGGTCGTCCTCACGGTCGAGGACCGCCGAGACCCGCTCGCGGTCACGCACGACGGCCTTCGCCCGCTCTGGCCCGAGCGGCATGTCGCCGAGCAGTCGCTCAGGCGTGACGAGCGGCACAGCGCGCTCGATTCGCTGGTCGCGAACGTGGTCGCGGCCCGTTGTCACCCCCTCTGTCATCCCGATCATCATGTCGCTTCTCTGTCTCCTTCGAAGTTCTGGGGCCGTCTCGAACGAGAGACGGCGGTACTAGGGCGTGGGCTATCGGCGTCCGACTGGGAACCGTTCGGCCGACGGCAGGGGCTGCCGCTGCCGGACGCCTAGCTAAATCGCCAATAGGACACGCAGGCACGCCGAAGGAGACCCGGAAGGTCCTCTGTGCTGATCGGCGTGGCGGTGCGAGCCATCGACCTACTTGTAGCAGGGTCAGATCAGTTCGTCCAACGCTGCTACGAAACGCTCGTTCTGGTGGCGGGTGCCGAGCGTCACGCGCAGGTAGCCCTCACTGCCGAGCGCAGCGCCCGCGCGGATGATCACTCCACGCTGAGCGAGCCCGTCGACGATCGGCCCCTCTTCGCGCTCGCCGAGACCGACCCAGACGAAGTTCGCCTGACTGTCGGTGGTCGTCAGGCCGCGATCCTCGAGCTCGACCTCGAGCCAGGCGCGCTCGACGATCGTCGCCTCGACACGGCGCGTGACCTCGTCCTGGTGGCGAATCGCCTCGGCGGCGGCTGCCTGGGCGAGCGCGTTGACCGAGAACGGCTGGCGGATGCGGTCGACCGCCAGCCGGAACTCCTCCGGTCCGAGCGCATAGCCGGCGCGCAGGCCGCAGAGCCCATAGACCTTCGAGAAGGTGCGCAGGACGATCAGGTTCGGGTGGCGCTGTACCAAGTCGAGCGAATCGGCCGGGTCCTGGAGCGCGTTGAACTCGACGTAGGCCTCGTCGAGGATCACCGCTACGTGACGTGGCAGCCCGGCCACGAAGGCGTGGATCGCCTCGACCGGCAACGCGGTCCCGGTCGGATTGTTCGGGTTGCAGATCAACACCAGCCGGGTCGCGGCGGTGACCTCCGCGGCCATCGCGTCGAGGTCGTGGCACTGCTCGTCGTCGAGCGGCACCTCGATCGCGCGGGCGCCGGACTGGGCGGCGACGTGCGGGTAGATCGAGAACGACGGCCAGGCGTAGATCAGCTCGGCGCCCGGCTCGAGCAGCACATCGGCGGCGGACATCAGCAGCTCGCAGGAGCCGTTGCCGACCGCGACGCGCGCGGCGGGCAGCTCGCAACGGTCGGCGATCCGCTGGCGCAACAGCGTCTTGCCCGGGTCCGGATAGCGGTTGAGCCGCTCGATCTGGCTGTTGAGCGCCCCGACGACCGCCGGCAGCGGCCCCCAAGGAGCCTCGTTCGACGCCAGCTCGACGAGCTCACCCTCGTGCTCCCAGGTCTTGGCGGCCGGGTAGACGGGGATCCGCCCAAGGCGATCGTTGAACTCGATGCCGCTCACTGCGCGCCCTCGAGATCGGCACGCAGGTTGACCGCGTCGCGCAGGTAGACGTGGCGCGCCTCGCTCTCGGGGTCGGCGTAGGTGTGCAGCAGCACGCGGATCACGCGTGGCAGCGCACCCGGGACGTCGATCTCGCGGGCGCAGAGCAGCGGCACTCCGGACAGTCCGATCCGGCGCGCAGCGACGGCCGGGAACTCGGCGTCGAGGTCACCTGTGCAGGTGAAGATGCAACTAACCATCTCGTCGTTGTCGAGCGAATTGCGGTCGATCAGCGCGCGCAGCAGCTCATCGGTGGCATCGAGGATCGCCTCGGCGCTGTTCTCGTCGACGGTGGTGGCGCCGCGGAGGGCTCGGAGTCTCATCGTGGGTGATTCTTCCAGGGCCTGGACGTGGCTGGGGACCGCCGGGATCGACATGTGCCGTTCCGCTTGGGAATCGCTGCTCGGGCACATGTCGATCCCGGCGGCTTCGAGCGTTAGCTGAGGGATGCCTTGCGTAGGCGCTCGACCTCGGCTGGGGTGAGGCGGCGGGCGTCGCCCTGGCCGAGGCGGCCGAGGCGGAGCGGGCCGAATGCGATGCGGCGGAGGCCGACGACGCGGTGGCCGACGGCCTCGCACATGCGGCGGACCTGGCGGTTGCGGCCCTCGTGGATCGCGATCTCGATCACGCCGGGCTCGACGAGGTGGGCGCGGGCGGGCGCGGTGCGGCCGTCGTCGAGCTCGACGCCCTCACGCAGGGCACGGAGCGCCCGCTCGGATGGCCGTGGCGGGTCGACTTTGACGTGGTAGACCTTCTCGACGCCGTAGCGCGGATGGGTCAGGCGCTCGGCGAGCGCGCCGTCGTTGGTCAGCAGGATCAGGCCGCTGGTGTCGACGTCGAGGCGGCCGACCGGATAGAGGCGACGGTCGGAACCGACGAGGCCGACGACTGTCGGGCGGCCGTGCGTGTCCTGGGCCGTCGAGACCACTCCTGGCGGCTTGTTGACCGCGTAGGTCTCCTGCGGCTCCGATGCGACCGGGCGGCCGTCGACGGCCACATCGCTGCTGTCGTCGACGTCGCGTGCCGGGTCGGTGACGGTCTTGCCGGCGATCGTGACGCGGCCGGCGACGATGATCGTCTCGGACGCGCGCCGCGAGGCGACACCGGCGTGGGCGAGATACTTGGCGAGCCGCATCGCACGCAAGGCTCGCAGGCCAGGGCGGCGGCGTGCGCGGCGGGTCGCTGACTCGCTAGCGACGTGGCGGCCGTGTGAAGGGTGCGTCCTGGCGAACGAGGACGGCCCATGGCCCGTCATCGCCCTCCCCCTGCGCGGCGAGCCGCCAACCGGAGCGCTCCGGCGCGGCGACGAGGCGAGCGATCGGCGGGTCGCGAAGCATCGCCGCGTCGGCGTAGAGGGCATCGACGCCAGCCGCGCGCAGGGCGTCGGGCACTCCATCACGCCGCGTCGCGGGAGCGATGTCGCGGCTGTAGACGAGCGTGCGGCAGCTCCCGATCGGAACGAGATAGGCGCACGCCTCGCCAGTGTGGTGTGGCACGACCAGCGTTGCCGGCCCGGCGTCGGGGACCACCGGTCGCAGCCGCTCGTACTGCTCGGCGAGTGGGCGGGCAGCGCCATCGCGGTAGTGAGCCGGCAGCGCGAGGACCAGCAGGACCGGCAGCACCGCGGCGGCGTAGGAGATGCCGCGCTCGAGCGCGGCGCGCTCGCGAGCGAACGCCGCCAGCGCCAGGCCGGTCGCCGCCATGATCCCCGCGGTCAGCCCGAACATGTACGCCGGCCGTGGACGGGCGTCGAAGACCACGACCAGCAGCGTCACCACGCCGATCGCACCGAAGGCGAACCAGGCCCAACGTTGACTGCGCAGCCGCGGCGCCCAGGCCGCACGATCGTGCCACAGCCGGCGCCCGCCGACGGCTAGCAACGCGAGTAGCACGGCCGTCAGCAGCGTCGCCCACCAGCTCTCGAGCTGCGCCGGCGGGTAGTCGGGGTTGTCGTAGGCCGTCACGGCGTTGAACAGGCCGAGCTGGAGGCCGGCCGGCAGCAGATGGAGGTTCCAGGCGGTGAAGGCCGCCATCTCGCCGGAGTTGGCCTGCCAGGCATCGGCCAGCGTCGGGCGCGGCTTGTCGAACAGCCGCGTCATCAGGCTGTCGCAGTCGACGAATGGGTTGCCGCGGTACTCAGCATGACGCTGCTGGTAGTTGGTCCCGAAGACCTGGCAGACGTTGAGCGTCTGCTTCGCCTGCCACATCTCGCGTGCAGCCTGGCCCTGGAAGATCGAGCGCTCGTGGAAGCCGCCGACGACGGCCAGAGCAATGGCGAATGGGACGAGCGTCGCCACGGCGAGCTCGCGCAGCGACGTTCCCGCTCCACGACGGCGACGGCGCCACTCCGACCAGGCGAGCGCGGCGAACAGGGCCACGACGAGCAGAGCCGTCTCGTTGCGGACGAGCACCGCGCCGGCAAGCGCCACAGCCAGCGCCGACCCACGCCGCCACGGACCAGGGTCGTTCGTCAGCAGCAACACGACGACGAGCAGCGGCAGCACCGAGAACAGGTGAACCTCGACGATCGAGTCGAAGGCGATCGGCAGCACCGCCCACCAGCAGGCGACGAGCAGCGCGATCGGCGCCGGCAGCAGCCGGCGCAGCACCGCGAGCAGCAGCAGCGCGACCGTAAGCGCGATCAGCGCCCGGTGGAGCGGGATCGCGACAGTGGCGTCGTCGCCGGTCAGCCAGCGCAGCGTTCCGAGCCCCGCCGTGTAGAGCGGCGACCAGACAATGTTGACCTGCTCGTGGTCGAACCAGAGGTCGGCCCACTGCCAGTAGCCGGCGGTGTCACCGGGACTGAGGTCGTCGTGGGCCCAGATGCCCCATAGCGCCCGCGCCTGGACGAGGAAGACGGCCGGATAGGCGAACCAGGGCGAGGACGACAGCCGTCCGAGACGCTCCGCGAACCCCTGGCCGCCGGTCACACCGCCAGCCTATCCGCGGCTGCGACACTTGCGGCGTGGATCTCGAACGGCTCGACAGCCTGCTCGCAGAGCGCGGCCAGCCCGCGTTCCGCGCCGGACAGGTGTGGCAGTGGCTGGCGCGCGGCGCCGCCTCCTACGAGGAGATGACCAACCTGCCCGTCGACCTGCGCGAGACGCTGGCCGCCGAGCTACCGCTGTCGACGCTCGCGCTCGAGACCGAGGCCCATTCGCGCGACGGGACCGAGAAGGCGCTCTTCCAGACCGCCGACGGCCGGCCGCTTGAGACGGTCCTGATGCGCTACCGCGACGGCAGGCGCTCGCTCTGCCTGTCGAGCCAGTCCGGCTGTCCGCTGACCTGCACCTTCTGCGCGACCGGGACGATGAAGTTCGGCCGCAACCTGACGACGTCGGAGATCCTCGACCAGGCGCTGCACTTCCGCCGCAAGGAGGAGGTCAACCACGTCGTCTTCATGGGGATGGGCGAGCCGCTGCTGAACCTCGACAACGTGCTCGGCGCCTGCGAGCGGCTGCCCGACGTCGGCGTCCACCCCTCCAGCACGACGATCTCGACCGTCGGCTGGATCCCCGGTATCGAGAGGCTGACCGAGCGCGACGGCCCGACGATCCGGCTCGCGCTGTCGCTGCACGCCCCCGACGACGCGCTGCGCTCCGAGCTGATGCCGGTCAACGACCGCTACCCGCTCGCCGAGGTGCTCGACGCGTGCCGCGCCTGGAGCGAGCGGCGCAACCGCAAGGTGTTCGTCGAGTACCTGATGCTCGCCGGCGTCAACGACCGCTACGAGCAGGCCGTCGCGCTCGCCGCGATCCTCACCCCGCGCAACACCTTCAAGGTCAACCTGATCCCCTACAACCCGACCGACTCGCCGTTCGAGGGCTCGGGCCGCGAGGCGATCGAGGTCTTCCGCTCGACACTCGAGCACAACGGCGTTCCGGCGACGGTCCGGCTGACGCGCGGGCGCGATATCGATGCCGCCTGCGGGCAGCTCGCGGCGCGCGGCTGACCGGGTAGCGGTCACAGATCCGCGTCGCGGAGGGAGTTGGGTTGTAGTGGGCGATCTCCTCCGGATGACCGACGACGAGTTGCTCGCCACGACGCGCGACGATCCCGAGGCGTTCGGCGTCTTCTACTCGCGCCACGTCGACTTCATGATTGCCTTCCTGAAGCAGTCGACCGGCGACCTGGAGACCGCGCTCGACCTGACCGCCGAGATCTTCGCCGCGGCGCTCGTCGCGAGCCGCCGCTACCGACCCGGCGAGGCGCCGGCACGCGCCTGGCTGATCGGCATCGCCCGCAACAAGCGCGCCGACGCCCACCAGCGCCACGGGCGCGAGCGTTCGGCGCGACAGCGGCTTGGCATGCCCCACCGCGAGTTCTCGGACGCCGAGATCGAGCGCGTCGAGCTGTCCGCCGACGCGGCTGATGGCTACGCCGCCGGCATGGCCGCGCTGCCGCCGGCGCAGCGCGAGGCGGTGACGGCACGCGTGATCGAGGAGCGCGACTACGCCGAGATCGCCGCCAACACCGGAACCTCGCAGGCAACCGTCAGGCAGCGCGTCAGTCGCGGGCTGACACGCCTGGCGCGGATCAAGGAGCCACCTTCATGAGCCTCCCCCACACCGATCCCCGCTTGACGATCCGTGCCGACCTGGTCGCGGCGGGAGGGCGCCAGCTCGTGAAGCGCCGCCGCAGGCGCGGCGCCACGCTGGCTGCCGTCGTCGTCATGGGTGTCCTGGGCACCGCCGGGGCGGCCGCCAAGATCGAGGGCTCTGGTACTGGCGTGCCGGTGCTCGACCGGGTGCTGGAGATATCTGCCGAGCGGCGGCCGCCAGCCCCGAGCAGGAACCGCGACGGCAAGATCGTCGGACCGCCGCCCTTCGACGTCCGCCCCGGCCCGGGCGGCGCGAGCCCACCGGTCGAACTGCCTTGGGGCTCGGACGGGTCCGACGGCACCGGAATCGGGGTCGCCTACGTCAACCGCAGCGACCACCTCTGCTTCGTACTCGTCGGGCCCGAGCGCCGTGCCGAGGAGGGCGGCTACGGGTGCACGGCAGCGCACATCATCGACGATTGGCTCGAGGCCGCACCGGCGGTGGTCGCCACGGGTGGAGGGGCCGACCGTAACCTGGGAAGCGTCAAGGGATTCGCTCGCGCTGACGTCGTCGCGCTGCGCTACGAAGGGCCCAGTGGACAGGTTGACGCGATCCTGAGCGAGCCCTGGAAGCCGAACTTGAAGGGCGTGCCGACACTGCGATCTTTCGTCGCCCTGTTCAAGATGGACTTCGAGGCACTCGGCCCGCGGGAGACGCTACATACGGTGACCGGCGGCGACCTCACCGCGACGCTCGCCGACGGGCGCGTGATCGAGATCCCGCGCGGCCGCGACGACGCAGCCGCCAGGCGACACTAGTCGGCGCTCTGCTGGCGTTGCTCGCCGGCCTTGAGCAGGCGGTCGCGCAGCTCCTGCTCGTCCTCGGGCGACGGGTCGAACTGGGCGATGTCGGGCAGCGCGTCGAGCGCCTCGAGGCCGAAGAGCTTCTGGAAGAGGTCGGTGGTGCGATAGAGGACGGCGCCGAAGCGGGAGCGGCCGTGCTCCTCGATCAGGCCACGCTCGAGCAGCGTGCCGACCGCGGACTCGGAGGCGACGCCGCGGATGCGGGCGATCTCCGGCCGTGAGACCGGCTGCAGGTAGGCGACGATGCCGAGGCACTCAGCCTGGGCCTGGGTCAGCGGCGGGGTGCGCGGCTTGGCGAGCAGGCGGCGGGCGGCCTTCTCGGCGACCGGGTCGGTCGCGAGCGTGAAGCCACCGGCGACCTCGCGCAGGACGACGCCACGGTAGCCCTCGGCGTAGTGCTCGCGCAAGCGGTGGAGCGCCGCGACGATCTGGTCCTCGGGCGTCTCGCAGGCCTCGGCGAGGTCGTCGAGCGAGACCGGGTCGGGCGACAGGAAGAGCAGCGCCTCGACGATCCGCGCGAGGTCCTGCATGCCGGTGCTCTCGTCGCTCATTCGCGTCCCGCCTTGATCGTGATCGGGCCGAACGACTCGGACTGCTCCCAGTCGGCCTCGCCGGCCTTGTAGAGCTCGAGCAGCGCGAAGAGGGTGACGGCCTCGGTGACGCGGTCGGCGCCCTTGACGGCGTCGTCGAAGGAGAAGGTGCCGACGCGCGACAGCAGGCCGCGCATGTGGGCGAGCCGCTGCTCGATCGAGACGCGCGGCCGGGCGACGTGGCCGAGGTCGAGCTTCGGCGGGACACGCAGCAGGCCGCCGATCGCCTTGGCGAGCTTGGTCGGGTCGTACGAGGCCTCGGCGGCGTCGTAGGAGACGCGCCGCAGCTCAGGAGGCAGCGGCGCCGAGCGGTAGCGGTAGCCGTCCTCGGCGGCGAGTCGCTCGATCAAGAAGCCGGCCGCCTGCTTGTAGCGGCGGTACTCGAGCATCCGCGCCAGCAGCTCCTCGGCCGCCTCGCCGGGCTCAAGATCCAGCCCCTCTTCGTCCTCGCGCGGCAGCATCAGCCGCGACTTCAGCTCCAGCAGCGCGGCGATCAGGACGAGGAACTCGGTCGCCGCCTCGAGATCCAGCTCGCCGACCGCCTCGAGGTGGTCGATGTAGGCGAGCACGACGTCGGCCAGCTCGACCTCGAGCAGGTCGACCTCCTCGCGCAGGACGAGTGTCAGCAGCAGGTCGAATGGACCCTGGAAGACCTCCAGGTCGAGATCGAGCGCGGCGACGGACACCGGGGCAAGCCTAGAGGCGACGGCCGACGGCGGTCACGTGCGCTCGCCGGCCGGCTCTGTCAGCAACGATTCGAGCAACTCGACGACACGGTCGGCATAGGCGCCGTCAGGATCGCGATCGGGGTTGAAGTCGGCGACGGAGAGCCCGATCAGGCCGGGAGCCGCGACCAGAGGGCGGACGAGCTCGGTGAGCTCGTCCCAGCCGAGGCCGAGCGGCTGCGGGTAGGTGACCGCCGGCAGGGCGGTCTCGTCGAGGACGTCGAGGTCGAGGTGGAGCCAGGCTGGGCGACCGGCGAGACGCGCGGCGGCATCCTCGCCCGCGCGGCCAAAACCGTAATCGCGCAGCTCTGGCGCGGTCAGCGCGTGGATCGCCGGATCCAGGCGAGCGTTCTCGAACGCGACATCGGCGTCGAGGTCGGACGGGCGGTGGCCGAGCAGGACGACGTCGGCCGGATCGAGTGGCAGAGCCGTCGCGCCGGGCGCGCGAACCGCCGACGGAGGATCGTCGTCGACCAGCCCAGCCGGACCGTGGCCGGTGAGGATCGCCAGGTCCATGTCGGCCGCCTCGCCGGTCGGAGACGTCTCACCGTCGTAGAAGTCGGCGTGGCCATCGACGAACCAGAGGCCGGCTCCGGCGGGCAACGCGGCGAAGACACCGAGCAGCAGCGTACAGTCACCGCCGACGACGAGCGGCCGCTCGTGCGCGTCGAGGACGTTCCGTACCCGAGCCGCGATGTCGGCCGAGGCACGACGGACGTCGGCGGCGCCGATCACGCCCGTTGCCGGATCGCGGCGCGTGTCGCGGATACGCGCGTCGGCCTCACCGGCGTCGCGCGCGCCGAGCCGCTCGACCAGCCCCGCGGCACGCAGGACCGCCGGCGCAAGCTCCTCGCCGCGTCCCGCGCCCGAGCAGTCGAGCGGGGCGTCGATGACGGCGAGGGCGGGGCGATTCAGGGTGTGCCCACTCCCATCGCCGCGCGTACGTCGCGCAGGGTCTCGGACGCGAGCGCCCTGGCCCGCTCGGCGCCCTGCTGGAGAGCGGCCTCGAGCGCCGCCTCGTCGGGCCGCAGCTCGGCGTAGCGCTCGCGGACGGGGCGCAGGTAGTCGGCGACCGCCTCGGCGACGGCGCCCTTGAAGGTCCCGTACTGCTGGCCCTCGAACTCGCGCTCGACGTCGTCGGGCGTCACGCCGCGCGTGACCGCGTAGATGTCGATCAGGTTGGCGATCCCGTCCTTGCCCTCTCCGCGACGGACCTCGGCGCTGGAGTCGGTGACGGCGCTCTTGATCTTCTTGACGATCGCCTTCTCCTCGTCGTCGACGTAGATCAGGCCGCGCTCCTCGCTACCCGTCGTCGACATCTTCCTCGTCGGGTCCTGGAGGTCCATGATCCGCGCGCCGACCTCCGGGATCTTGTGCTCGGGGACGGTCAGCACGTCGCCATAGGTCGCGTTGAAGCGAATGGCGATGTCGCGCATCAGCTCAACGTGCTGGCGCTGGTCGTCGCCGACCGGGACCTCCTCGGCTCGGTAGGCGAGCACGTCGGCGGCCTGCAGCACCGGGTAGAGGAACAGTCCGGCGGATACCAGCTCGCGCTGCTGGACCGACTTGTCCTTGAACTGGTGCATCCGGTTGAGGTCGCCGTGCGCGGTGACCGAGGCGAGCAGCCAGCAGAGCTCGCTGTGCTCGCGCACGTCGCTCTGGCGGAAGAGGACGCAGCGCGCCGGATCGAGTCCGGAAGCGAGCAGCATCGCCGCCGTGTCATAGAGGTAGCGGCGCAGCTCCTTGGGGTCGTAGGCGACCGTGATCGCGTGCAGGTCGACGATGCAGTAGATCGCGGGATCGCCCCTGTCCTGCCCCTCGACATAGCCGCGCACGGCGCCGATGTGGTTGCCGAGGTGCTTGCGCCCGGTCGGCTGAATGCCGCTGAAGATCCGCATGGAGGCGGAGACTATTCGCTCGTCAGAGCCGCGAACCGTCGGCGGTCAAGCGGGTCCACTCGCTCGATGCCAGGAACCTCGTCCAAGTCGCGATCGGCGCTGATGACGAGCGTGATCCCCTTGGCGATCGCGGTGGACACGTGCAGGGCGTCCGCGATCCCAAGGCGGCTATGCCGGTCCATCAGGTCCATCGCCGAGGAGGTGATCTCCCAATCCAGCGGATGAAGCACTGAGCAGACCGCGGCTGCCTCGCGGGCGCGCTTCGTAGCTTCCCCGTCACCCCTGCGCTGCCGTTGCCGGACGAGCTCCTGCAGCGCGTACGCGCTGGTCTCGCCGGCGAGACGTCGCTGAGCGACTGCTCGAAGCACCTCCCGACATGGCTCACGGTGGGGGGACTCTCCACCAACCGCGTAGACGAAGACGTTGGTGTCGAGGTAGACGCGACTCAATCGATCTCCTCGTCCCACGCTTCGAGCAACTCGTGCTTGAGCTCCTCCGGCGTGCCGACCGGAACCGGCGGTGCTGCCAATAGCGACTCGAGTGCCGTCAGCGCCCGCGCTCGGTCATCCCGCTCCAGCTCGTGATCGATCGCCTCGCGCACGACCGCGCCGACCGAAGAGCCGGTCGCGTCGGCGCGCTGTCGGAGACGCTCGAAACGCTCGTCATCGAGGAGAACATGCATACGCCTATTCAACTCGCCCATATGTGCAGGTTACACGCACACGTGTAACGGCATTGCGACAGCAGCGCTAAAGAAGCCTTCTCGAGGGCGGCCTCCCTACTGGCTCGCGGCGGCCTCCGCGCGCTCCCAGAGTTGGAGGTAGGCCTCGGCACCGTTGGCGAGGTCGTCGACGATCTGGGGGCCGCCGACC